>JAYUYF010000325.1:0-1646 GCA_043752605.1 Roseiflexaceae bacterium | reverse complement strand
TTTGCCGCGTTTGCGCTCCCAGCCCATAAAACAGCTCTGACGCGCATTCCAGATCCGGCGGCGATGGAGCAACATAAAGCGATCTGCGCCATATTTGGTGTTGAGCTGTGCAATCGCCGTACGCGCCGTGTTGAGTAATTCATCGTCGTTGGGCATCTCGGCGGCGGGCGCATCGGCCCAGTCGCTCAGCAACGCGAAATGCAGATGCGGGTCGGTGTTGGCCAGCGCCAGCACTTCGAGCGCCTCGATCTGGCCACGGACACTCGCCGGGGTCAGCAGCAATGTCGGCACGACAACGATGGTGCGCAGCGCGGCCGGGATCCCATCGCTGAGGTCGAGCCGTGGTAGCTTGCGCGGCGGCAACAGGCTGGCTACCATACGGTCGGTCAGTTCCTTGGCGATCGCGCTCGCGGGCAGGGCCAGCAGCGCAGCAGTGGCCAATCGTTGGCCGGGTGTCTCATTCGCCTGATCACCCGCGAGCAGCCGCAGCCCGGCGGCGACGGTGGCGGCCGTGCCAACGGCCAGTGTGCCCAGGTACCAGGCATCGGGGTAGCGCAGCAACAGCGCGCGCGCCGTGCGTTGCAGCGGGGCACGGTAGCCGAGTGTGGCCGCAAACGCCGGGCAACCATCGTCGACCAGCAGGTAGCCGACGTGTGTTTCGCGCGCGGTGCCGGTGCGCGCGTTACGGCGCGCCTGTTCGATCGCACGGCGCGCAACATCGATCTCGGCGACCCCACTGCGGCGCGCCAGATCCTCGACGGCGTGGCGGTATGCATCGCGCGTGGCGAGTGTACTCTGGGCGTAGGCACCGGCGGGATCCTGCTGGAGCGCGTGTTCGACGAGGCTGACACGCTCGAACCAGTCGGTCCAATCGATCGTATTCATCGCGCGCATGCTGGTGATCGCATTGCCGATCGCGGCCTGCTGCGCAGCCTGGCGCTGACTGGCATCGCGGATGAGTGCCTCGACATTATGCTGTGGCACGATTGTCTGCTGCTCGAACCAGCTCAGCAAGCCGCCGATATCGCGTTCGCCATCGTAGCCACGCAACTGTTGTAGTAGCCGGACACCAAACGCGGACGCAAGCTCGGGGTGTTCGCGCGCCAGCCCACCGAGCGCGTTGCCCAGCGCATCAGTAGTGCCGGGCGCATCGGCCAGTAGCCGGTCGGCCCAGCTATCGGCAGCAGTGTACGTCGCGCGCGTGTTGAGCATCGCGCCACACACCCGCCCCAGTTGCTCGACGAGCCCAAAGCGTAGCATGATTGCGACCGCCCACAGCTCGCCCATTGTGAGTGGCGCGATGCTCTGGTAATCGAGCACAAAGCGGAGAATCGCCGCAAAATCGATCCGGCTATCGGTATGGCCCAGCAACTCGCGCGCGATACTGTAGACACGTGGCGCGCCCGCGTGCGTCCCGTTTTTGAGTTCGGGCAACTCGGCGTAATAGCCACCCGGCAGATCGCGCCGGATCTCGCGGATCTGCTCAATAACGATATGGTAATTATCGAGTAGCCATTCGGCGGCGGCCAGCGTCGGGCGCTGGGTGCGCGAATCCTCGATCAAGGCGCGGTGTGCGCCAGTGATCAGCCGCTCGCTGCGCGCCAGGGCGCGCTGCAACGCACCGATATTGCCCTGCGATGCGCCGA
>JAYUYF010000324.1:0-1647 GCA_043752605.1 Roseiflexaceae bacterium | reverse complement strand
TGTGTCACGTCACACGACGGGTTGCGCGGCGAGCCGCCAGTCGATCGGCTCCCGCCCGGCGGTGGTCAGCGCCGCGTTGACCTGCGAGAACGGGCGGCTACCAAAGAAGCCATTGCGCGCCGAGAGCGGCGATGGGTGCGCCGATTGCACAATCGTGTGACGGCTGGTATCGATCAGCACTGCCTTTTTTTGCGCGTACGCGCCCCACAACACAAAGACGGTCGGCTCGTGGCGCGCGCTGACTGCCGCGATCACCGCATCCGTGAAACGCTCCCAGCCACGGCCCTTGTGCGTATTTGGCTGGCCATCGCGCACCGTCAGCACCGCATTGAGCATCAGCAAGCCACCGCGTGCCCAGTCTGCCAGGTAGCCGTGGCGTGGTGGCACGATCCCGGTGTCGCTGCGCAGTTCTTTGTAGATATTGGCGAGTGAGGGCGGTGGTGACACACCCGGCAGCACCGAGAAACACAGACCGTGGGCTTGCTGCGGGCCGTGGTAAGGATCCTGGCCGAGCAAAAAGGCGCGTACGCCATCAGGCGGCGTCAGCGCGAGTGCGTTGAAGACTAGCTCGGCGGGTGGGTAAATCGTGTGTGTGGCGCGTTCCGTAGTGACAAACGCGTCGAGTTGTGTCCAGTAAGGTTTCTCGAATTCAGGTGCGAGCACGGTGCGCCAGGCGTCGGGTACATATTCGGTGAGTGTCATCGGTAATCTCCACAACGTATGGTCGAACACTCGCGCTGCTAGCACGCGCTGTACCACAGATGCCGGTCAGAGCACGCCAGCCGCGGCACCAAACTCGCGGAACACCTGGATCAGTGCGGGCAGCGTGTAGTGTGCATTGAGACCGCTCGGGTTCGGCAGTACCCAGAGCCGTGCTCCCGCGAGACCGGCGATCTGGCGGCCAAGCGCTGCTTTTGGCGCACCAAACGCGCTGCGGTAGGCGGTGATGCCCAGGATGGCGACCACCTGCGGGCGATAGGTGACGATCTTCGCCTGCAATTGCGCGCCGCCGCGCAGCAACTCATCGGCGCTGAGTTGATCGGCACGGGCCGTGATGCGTGGTACCAGATTAGTGATACCAAAGCCATAGCTCAGCAACTCATACTGCGCTTTTGGCGCGAGCAGCCGTGGCGTAAACCCGGCACCGTGCAGCGTCGGCCAGAAACGGTTGCCCGGACGCGCAAAATGAAAACCCGTTGCGCCGGAGAGCAGACCAGGATTGATACCGCAAAACAACACCCGCAGGTCGGCGGCAATCACGTCGTCAATCGTCAGATACTGGGACATAGATCTCCTGCGTGTCGCGCCACACGGCGCACTAGCCCCCAAGAACCGCCACAAACCAGAGCGGCTCGATCCGTAGCGTCAGCGGCGCGGGCGCGCACGTCGGCAGCACGCGCGTCAGCATAAGCTCTCGCCAGAGCGCGGCATGTTGCCAGCCGGGTGCCACATCCGACCGGCTGTAGATCAGTTCTGGCACACCATTCACCCGATCAAACGTGAACTCGCGTGTCTGGAACGCGCGCTGGCAGACACAATCGCGGACGGTCGGCTGGCAACGCGCCTGGGGCAACGCGGCAACGCGCTGCGCGACCGCAAAAATTTGCGGTATTGTCAGCGTGCCGAGCCACGGCACCGCGCAGGTAT
>JAYUYF010000323.1:0-10550 GCA_043752605.1 Roseiflexaceae bacterium | reverse complement strand
GTGGGGCCAGCAGCGCTTCGCGGATCTGGTGCAACTCGTGCGACAAGCGCCCGCCGAGTTGGGCGCGTGCCAGTTGCAGCCCGTCTGCCGTGCGCGCCGCGATCACATCGAGGGTCGCCTCGGCCTGCGCCAGATCCATGCGGCCATTGAGAAACGCGCGCAGCGTGAATTCGCCCGGTTCGGCCAGCCGCGCGCCACACGCCAGCGCGCGCGCCAGCACCAGTTGCACCACCAACGGGCCACCGTGGCACGAGACCTCGGCGGCATCTTCGCCCGTGAAACTGCGCGGCGCGCGCATCGTCACCGCCAGGCCATCGTCCAGCACCGTGCCATTGGCATCGATGATCCGGCCATAACGCATACGAAATGGCCGCCAGCGCCCCACGCGCGCGGGCACAAACAGGTCTGCAAGCACCTGATGCGAATCTGGCCCGCTGATGCGGACGATCGCCACCCCGCCTGCGCCGGGGGGCGTGGCGATCGCCGCGATCGTGTCATCGTAGGGCATCTAGCCGTGCCGCCGCACAAATTCGCCCATAAAATGCGCCAACAGGTCGCAACTGGCCGGTTCGAGCGCGTTGTAGATCGAGGCGCGCACCCCACCCACCGAGCGGTGCCCGGCCAGGCCGACCATGCCCACCGCCAGCGCCTCGGCGACAAATATCTTCTCCAGCGCCGCATCGGGCAGACGAAACGTGACGTTCATCTGCGAGCGTGCGTCTGCGGCGGCGTGGCCGGTGTAGAAGCCGCCCGATGAGTCGATCGCCGTGTAGATCGTGGCGGCTTTGGCCGTGTTGCGCGCGCCCATCCCGGCGAGCCCGCCCTGATCCGCGATCCATGCCAGCACCAGATCGAGCGCGTAGATGCCAAACGCGGGCGGCGTGTTGTACAGCGAATTGGTCTTCGCGTGCGTGGTGTAGCGCAGCATCGTGGGTGCGGATTTGCTGGCGCGCGCCAGCAGATCATCGCGGATGAGCACGACCGTCACGCCCGATGGCCCCATGTTCTTCTGCGCGCCACCGTAAGCCAGCGCATAGCGGCCGATCTCGGTTGGGCGGCTGAGAAAATCGCTGCTCATATCGGCGATCAGCGGCACATCGCCCACATCGGGCAGCGCGTGAAACTGCACGCCCTGGATCGTCTCGTTGGTCGTGAGATGCACATACGCCGCGCCCGGGCTCAGTGCGAGCGTGTGCGGCACGTTGCGGTAGCCACCTGCGGCACTGGTACCCGCCAGGCGTGCATCACCGATCTGCTGCGCCTCCTCGAGCGCCTTCTCGCCCCACGCGCCCGTCACGATATAATCGGCGTATGCACCGGCGGGCAAGAAATTGAGCGGGATCATCGCAAATTGCAGGCTCGCGCCCCCCTGCACAAACAGCGCGCGGTAATTGTCGCCCGCGCCGAGGAGCGTTTTGATACGATGCTCGGCCGACTGATTGATCGCTTCGAACTCCTTCGAGCGGTGGCTGATCTCCATGATCGACATGCCCGTGCCACGGTAATCGAGCAGCTCGGCCTGGATCTGCGCCAGCACTGGCTGTGGCATCACCGCCGGGCCTGCGTTGAAATTATGGGTCATTGGTGTGCTCCATCACAGTCGTTCCCACTCCTCGCGGGAAATCTCATACTGCTTGAGTAGTCGGGCGAGTAGCGGCACACCGATGTCACCTGCCTGAGGATTTGGCAGGGTGATAACGCGACCGTTTTTGACCATATGCAGATGCTTCCCGCCGACTTCTGGGCCAGCGAAGACGAGTTGACGCAGGGCGCGCACAAGTTCGCGGTGGTTGATTGGGCCGTACTTTGGCATGGATTATGCGGCGTTTGGCAAAGCTGGGATGGCGAACCCGTGTCGCAGCGAAACCACAATCCACCCTTCGAGGGCCGAACGTAGTTCGTCGAGTGCAGCAGTGTGGCTCTCGCCGGAGCCCCAGACGCCATCGAGACCCGGGATGCTGGCGAAGAAGGTACTATCTTCGAGCACCTCGACGACAGCAGCAGCGGTAGCGCGCGTTACGTAGGTGTCGATCGCAGACGCAGCGTGTGTGATGAGAGTGTCGGGTGTTGCCACAGTACGTCGCTTTCGCTTCGGTGTTACATGACGTTGCGAGACGCCATAGCATATTGTAGCACGGTCGCTGCACGTGTATATGAAAACTGCGGCATTATTCCCACACCAGCGGAAACAGGAACAACGAAGCGGTGATCAGCGCCACGGCATAGCTGGCCAGCACCTGGAGCGGCGCAAAAATGGCGTCGCCGGCCTGCCCCGCGAAGGCCTGCGCGGTGCCGCGGATGGCGGCCACCAGCACGGGGATGAGCAGCGGGAAGCTGAGCACCGCAAACAGCGCGCCACGGCCATCGGCGCGCGCGATGATCGCGGCGATCAGCGTGGTGGCCGCCACCAGCGCCAGGCTGCCCGCCAGCAAGAGTGCCAGCAACAATGCAGGATTTTCGACGCTGATGCGCAGCAGCACGATCGCGAGCGGCGCGGTGATCGCCATCAGCAGCAACAGCAGCAACAGGTTGAACAACAGTTTGCCCAGATAAATCGCGGTGGGACGTGCGGCGAGCCGCAATGCCGGTGCGGTGCGCGTCTCTTCTTCGTACACAAAGGCGCGCGCCAGCCCGCTGAACGCCGCAAACAAGAGCGTGATCCAGAGCAACCCGGCGTGGATCAGCGGCAGATCGGGGTTGCGCAGTGGCGCGAGCGGCCCCAGCCCGAGGCTGAGCGCGACGACGCTGCACACGGCAAACAACACGATCGCGTTGAGCGCATAGCGGTTGCGCAACTCGACGCGCAGATCCTTGCGAAACACCGCCCACGCTGCCGCGAGCAACAACCGCAGATCGTCGCTCACCGCGCCTCCACCGCATCGAGGCGGATCAGCAGATCGGCGTGCGCCAGCTCGCGCGCATCGTTGGTGGCGATCACGGTGATCCCGCGTGCGCGCTGCTGCGCCACCACGCGTACAAACAGCGCCGCGCCGTGTTGGTCAAAATTGACCGTCGGCTCGTCGAGCAGCAACAGCGGCGGCGCGTGCAGCAGCGCACAGGCGTAGCGCAGCCGCTGCGCCATACCGGATGAGTAGTTGCGCAACAGTTCATCACCGCGCCCGGCAAGCCCGACCTCGTCGAGTAACGTGCTACGCCCGGCGGCGCTCAGCGCCAGACCGCGCACGCGGGCAAAGAACGCCAGATTCTCATCGCCGGTCAATTCGCGGTAGAGCTGCACATCGGGCGCGACCCAACCGATCAGGTGGCGGGCTGCGGCGGGCGCATACATTGCCCCGGCGTGCGCGAGCCGCACGCTGCCGCGCGTCGGTCGTTGCAAGCCGCAGATACTGCGCACCAGCGAGCTTTTGCCACTGCCGTTGGCACCGGCCACCACCAGCACCTCGCCCGCCGCGACGCGTAGCGAGAGCGCATCGACGATCCGGCGCGCGCCGTAGTCGATGCCAAGATTCTCAATCTGGAGTTCGGTCACGTTCACCACCGCACTGTAGCATAGCTTATGCGGCGCGGCAACCAGATCGGCTGCCGTATAATGGGTGCATGCCGCTACCGCTGCTTGCCACCAAATTGTACCTCCCGCAACCGCGCCCGAACGCCGTGGTGCGCCCGCGCTTGCTTGCGCGGCTCGACGCCGCGCGGGCGGGCAAACTCACGCTGGTGGTAGCACCGGCCGGTGCCGGGAAAACGACGCTGGTGAGCGCCTGGGCAGTGGCGTGCGGTCGCCCGGTGGCGTGGCTGGCGCTCGATGCGGCCGATGCTGATCCGGTGCGCTTTGTGGCATATCTGGTGGCAGCGATCCAGCGCGTGGTTTCGGGCATGGGCAGTGGGGTGCTCGCCGCGCTGGAGCGGCCGCAACCGCCCGTGACCGAGGCGCTGCTGAGTGCGCTGATCAACGATCTGACGCAGGGCGATACCCCGCTGGTGCTGGTGCTCGACGATTACCACGTGCTCGGGTCGGCGGCGATCGACGCGGCGTTGGCGTTTTTTGTCGAGTACCTGCCGCACCACGTACAGCTGGTGATCGCGACCCGCGAGCTGCCACAGCTGCCCCGCGCTCGCTGGCGTGCGCGCAACCAGCTGGCCGAGGTCCACGCCGTCGATCTGCGCTTCGACCAGGCCGAAACCAACGCATTCCTCAATCGCACCATGGAGCTGGGCCTCGCCCCCAATGCGGTCGCAGCGCTCGCGGCGCGCACCGAGGGTTGGGTGGCCGGGCTGCAACTCGCCGCGCTCTCGTTGCAACGGCACGACGATCCGGTCGGTTTTATCGCGTCGTTCACGGGCAACAATCAGGTTGTGGCAGCCTATTTGATTGAAGAGGTGTGGCAGAAGCAGCCCGTGAACGTTCAGGCATTCTTGCAGCAGACCGCAATCCTCGATCGCATGTCGGGCGCGTTGTGTGATGCGCTGCTGGATGCGCCAGCTGGCACCGGGCAGACAATGCTCGAATACCTCGAACACGCAAACCTGTTTGTGGTTGCGCTCGACGAGCAGCGCCACTGGTATCGCTACCATCAGCTGTTCGGCGAGGCGCTCCAGACGCGACTGCGTCAGCTCGACAGTGCTGGTGAATTACGCACCACGCTGCATGCGCGCGCCAGCGATTGGTATGCAGCACAGGATCTGGTCGAAGAAGCATTTCGGCACGCCGTCGCCGTGGGCGACCTGGATCGCGCCACACAGCTGGTCGGCGGCGCAACCATCGCCCTGCGCACCCGCACTGTGCTCGGCCCGATCCTGGCCTGGCTCGATGGGTTGCCCGTCGCCGTGCTTGATGCGCGCCCGATGCTGCATGTGACGTACGCTTCGGCACTGCTCACGGTGGGTCGGATATCGGCTGTGGCCCCGGCGCTCGATGCTGCCGAATGCGCGATTGCGCGGATGCCCGACGACGCAATAATGGCTGATCTGTTGGGGCAGGTGGCCGCGATGCGCGCCACGATGGCGATCATGCAGCACGATGTCGCCACGATCCGCGACCAGTCGCGCCGGGCGCTCGCGCTGTTGCACGCCGATAACCACGAACTGCGCACCGCCGCAACCTGGACGCTCGGATACGCGCATCAGCTCGCGGGCGAGCGCCAACCGGCACGCGCTGCCTACGCGCGGCTGCTCGCCAACCACGACCAGCAACACAATTCGCTCTATTATGTGGCGACGATTAGCAGCATCGCGCAACTCGACGAAGCTGACGCCCAGTTGCACCTTGCGGCGGCGGGCTACCAGCGCGTGCTCGTGCTGGCTGGCGACCCGCCACATGTGATCGCCTGCGAAGCACACCTCGGGCTGGCGCGGATCGCCTACCAGCACGACGACCTCGCCGCCGCGCAGCAGCACGCCGAAACTTGCCTGCGCCTCGCACGGCAGATCGAGCGTATCGAAACCTACCCGGCATGCCTGGTCGTGCTCGCCAACCTCGCTCGGCGCAGCGGCGATTACAACGAGGCTGCGGCGCTGCTCGCGCAGGCAGCAGATTACGCAGCGCACCACGGGTTCAGCTTCCATCTACCGGTGATCGCTGCTGCGCAGCTGCTGCTGGCGCAGACCCAGGCAGCGATCGCGGCTGATGCCGCTGTTGTGGCTCCTGTAGCACCCGATACCGGGCTGCTCAGCGCGCGCGAACACGAAATTTTGCAGCTGATCGCGCAGGGGCTCTCGAACCAGCAGATCGGTGCGCAACTGTTCCTCGCGCTCGATACCGTCAAAGGTCATAACCGACGGATCTTTGCCAAACTCGACGCCCGCAACCGCACGACGGCGCTCGCGCGCGCCCGCGAACTCGGTCTGCTCTGAAACTCTGTTTCTTTCCACAAAAATAACACTCCAACTAACACCAAAGTGTCTATCCCCCAGGTTGCCCGCACGCTATCCTGCCAGTGGATCGTACGGAAGGTCGATGCGTTGTGCATCGCTACAGGGAGTGTTCATGGAAATCCCCGCCGCTACAATACCCCAGTTGCGCTCGCTGCCACGTGCTGGTTCGCCACAGATGCTCGCGCGCTTTGCTGGCGTGCTGTATCTGCTCATCGCGGTCTTTGCGGGCATCGCGCATTTTTATGTGCCGGGGGAATTACTGGTACCGGGCGATGCCGCAGCCACCGCGCAACGCATTGCTGCCGGAGTTCCGCTGTTTCGCCTCGCAATCGGCAGCGAGATCGTGATTCTGCTCGCCGAGGTTGTGCTGTCGCTTGTGCTGTTTGTGCTCTTCAAACCGGTGAACGCGACCCTGTCGCTGGTCGCGGCGGTGTTTCGCCTGGTGATGACCACCATCCACGGCTTCAACCTGGTGAACTATTACCTGGTGCTCGCCGTGCTCGACGGCACGACGCTGGCGGCGTTCGACCCGGCGCAGCGCCACGCGCTCGTCCAGTTCTTTCTCGACGCACATAGCTTTGGCTTTACGCTGGGGATTGTGTTCCTCGTGCCGCACGTCTTTCTGCTCGCGTATCTGATCCTGCGCTCGCAATTTCTGCCCGTCCTGTTTGGCATCCTGTTTCTGATAGCGGGGTGTGGGTACATGTTCGACACGGCTGCGCTGCTGTTCGTCGCGAGCTACCGCGAAACGCCCGCATTCATTGCGCTGCCGATCGCAATCGCCGAGATTGCGTTCCCGCTCTGGCTGCTCGTGCGTGGCGTACGCCGCACCGCATTTACAACAGCATAGGAGACGTGATCGTGCGTACCCATCATTCGACCCGCAGCGACGCCGGGATTGCCCGTGCAGTAGCCGCATTGTTTCTGATCTCGACCGGTGCATACATCGTCGGCAGCGGGATGGTGCCCGCCGCCATGACAGGCGCGGATTTTCTGCCGCAGGTGGCGGCGAATGCCAGCGAGACCACCCTTGGGGTGCTGTTTCAGTTGCTCAACAATGCTGCCGTGATTGTGATTGGCCTGCTGTTCTATCCAATCGCAATGCGCTATAACGCAACGATTGCCATCGGCTATCTTGTTACGCGCCTGGTGGAAGCGCTGCTGCTGAGCATCGGTGCGCTGTCAGCGCTGGCACTCGTCACGCTCAGCCAGACAACGATCGCCAGCCAGAGCTGGGATACCCCCGCCGCGCTCACCGCTGCCACATTGCTCGTCGCGACCAGCCAGGATGCGTTCACCATCGCGATGCTGGCGCTCGGACTCGGCAGCCTGCCGCTGTGTTATCTGTTGTATCAGACCCGCCTTATCCCGCCTGTGCTGGCGTTGCTCGGGCTGGTTGGCTACGCAGCGCTGCCTGCCGGCTCGGTCGCACAGCTGCTGGGCGTCGATCTGCAGATGCTGCACTTCCTGCCCGGCGGTCTGTTCGAATTCCTGCTGCCGCTCTGGCTACTGGTGCGCGGGTTCAACCCGTCGCCCGCAGTCCGGTTCGCGACTGTTGCGGCGGGAGGCCAGCCGTGAGCGCCGCGCCATTCGCGTTGCCCGCCGCGCGCGCGACCGACCAGTATACACTCGCCCGGATCCTCGCTATCTGGGCGAGCGTCAGCCTGCCAATGGCGCTGCTCGCATGGGTAGTCGGCCCGTGGCTCATCCCACGCGTGACGCTGCACCCCGGTATTGTGCACTGGCTGCTGATGATTGCGGGCATGGCGTGGCAGATGATCGTCGCGCTGGTGATCCTGCGGCGCGAGCTGGGCAGCCTGCACTGGCCAGTGCTGCGCGAGCGGCTGTGGCTGAACCTGCCGCGCGACCCACAGACCGGTCAGCCGCGCGCCCGGCTCTTCTGGTGGGTGGTGCCATGCCTGGGCTTCAGCGGTGTGGCAGCAGCGCTCGCCGGGCTCGTGCTTGATCCGTATATTGTCGCGGCCTTTCCGGCGCTGGAGATACCACTCCGGATGGATACACGCCAGCTTGCCGATCCACAGTTCGCCGGGCAGTGGTGGCTGCTGGGGCTTGTGCTCTGCTCCAGCCTGTTCAACTACTTCCTTGGCGAAGAGTTGCTGTTTCGTGGCGTGCTGCTGCCAAAGATGCGCGGCGTGTTTGGCCGCTGGGATTGGGTCGCGAATGCGGTCCTGTTTGGGCTCTACCATCTGCACAAACCGTGGGGGTTGCCGAGTATCATCGTCAGCAACCTGGCAATCTGCTGGCCTGCGGCGCGCTTCCAGAGCAACTGGATGGCGATTATTGTCCACGGTTTTGAGGGGCTGATCCTGTTCGTCGTCGTGCTGACGATCGTCATGGGCGTAACTTTTTAGCGGGATAATCACATGAACGACGACCTGAAGGATACGCTCCTTGCATTACTCGAATCGCACACACCGTCCAATCCTGCCTTGAACACGCTCCTGAGTGATTACACAAACTATCATCTGGTGCTTGTTGTCCCTGGCGCAGGTATGGTGCTTGTGTTGCTCGCGCTCAGCGGTTTCTTTCTGTATCGCTTTCGACGTACACCGCGATACGAATCACACGCATGGACTTTTGAAAAGAAGACGTTCTTCTCTTTCTGGGTGGTCTGCACGCTTGCCAGCCTGATGATGGCGCTTATTGTGGCAGCAAACGTGAGCAACGTTTTGGATGCACGGCACGGTCTCTCGCTTCTCGCCGAATCACTCTCAACACCTTCAGCAGGGAGCAATAGAGCCACATTGCTTCAGGCATTTGATACATGGCTTCGTTCAGAAGACACAGATATCCCGCCAACTGTCCAACGTGCGCTGAACAATCGTCTTTCCTGGCAACAACCGAAAGCCATTGTTTGTAGCCTCTTGCTGGTGTGCTTCACCCTGCTTAACACGTGGATCTGGCGATCCTTGCTCAAGCGATCTCGGGCCAATGACGGAACGTGGATTGCGAAAGATATGGCACTCCTGACTTCTGGGATTGGTACCGTCGCCACCGCTATGCTGATGATGGTTATGGCGTTGGCAAATCTGCAAGCAGTATGGGCTCCAATCACGCTGACATTGCAGTTCAGTTGAGCGCGTGCCTGTGTCGTAGTACCCACTTTGCGTGCTGCCCCCCCGCTCCGTGTCGGAGCGGGGTCGGGGGTGAGGTCGGGATCGCACTGTTGACGCCGCCCCCCCCGCTCCGTGTCGGAGAGGGGGCTGGGGGGTGAGGTCGGAATCGCACTTTTCTGCGGATCGCTACAAGGAGAACTATTGATGAAAGCTATCGTCTACACACACTACGGCGCACCTGAGGTGCTGCGGTATCAGGATGCGCCACAGCCGGTACCAAACGCGGACTCGCTGCTGGTCGAGGTTCACGCGGCGGCGGTGAACGCAGGCGACTGGCATCTGCTGCGCGGTGCGCCACATCTGGTTCGACTGAGTTCCGGGTTGCGCCGCCCGAAGAACCCGATCCTCGGCTCAGATGTCGCCGGGCGCGTCGTGCGAGTTGGTGCCAACGTCACGCAATTTCAGCCGGGCGATGCGGTGATGGGTGAGACCTCGAGTGCGGGGTTTGGTGCGTTTGCCGAATACGTCGCGGCACCCGCGACGGCGTTTGTGCAGAAACCGGTGCAACTGACATTTGCGCAGGCTGCTGCTGTGCCACAGGCCGCGCTTACTGCGCTCCAGAGTCTGCGTGATGCCGGGCAGCTGCAAGCTGGCGAGCACGTGCTGATCAATGGCGCATCCGGCGGTGTGGGCACATTTGCCGTACAGATCGCCCGCGCCCTGGGCGCAAAGGTCACGGCGGTGTGCAGCACCCGCAACGTCGAGTTAGTGCGCGCGCTCGGCGCAGAACGGGTGATCGACTACACCGTCGAAGACTACAGCGAGCCAGGGCGCCGCTACGATCTCATCCTCGATATCGTGGCCAATCGGCCGCTCGGGAAGCTGCGCCAGATCATGGCACCACGTGGTCGCTATGTCTGTGTTGGCGGCGCGGGATACACCTTCCTCAAGGTCATGGCGCTCGCGCCACTTCTCTCAAAAAAAGATGGCCAACGCTTCGCGATGTTCATCCAATCGTCGAGCCAGGATGATCTGCGGTTTCTGTGCCAACTCATCGAAGCCGGAAGCCTGGTGCCAGCGATCGAGCAGGCATTTCCGCTCGCAGCAACCGCCGCCGCCATCCGCCACGTTGAAACTGGCCGGGCACGTGGCAAGGTGGTGATCGTGATGCGATGACTCATCTGCCATTAACCAAAATGCGGTTACATTGTGATACAATCCACAAAGAGCATTTCTCAGCAAAGGTCTTCTGAAAAGTAGTTGCACAGGTGTTGTACACGTTGCTGCGCGGGGCGCGTTCGTGTATCATTGAGCAGAAATTCGGCATGGCGAGGAGCGGTGTATGAGCACGATGGCGCGGCTTGGCAGCCCGATGCGGGTGCTGCTGGGGCTCTGGATGGCGGGCGTCATGATCGCTATGTTTGTCATCATCCCGCCCTACGTTGGTCTTGGCGATGCTGGCCGAATCATTATCGTCCACGTGCCCACCGCATGGATTACCACCGTGGCGTTTGGGCTCTCGGCATTTTACAGCGCCCGCTATCTGCGCAGCCGCAAGGCCGTCCACGACCATCGTGCGGTAGCTGCTGCGGAAGTCGGCACCCTGTTTTGCATCTTTGCCACCGTGACGGGCGCGATCTT
>JAYUYF010000322.1:0-10563 GCA_043752605.1 Roseiflexaceae bacterium | reverse complement strand
GCTCATCGGCGATGACGTAGACCAGCCGATGCTCCTCCGTCACTCGCCGTGACCAGACACCCGCGCCAAGATACTTGAGCGGCTCGGGCTTCCCCAGACCGGTGAACGGCTCGCGCACAATCGCTTCCACAAGATCGAGTACCTTGAGCGCCACGCGCTGGTTGGTTTCGACCCAGAAACGCAGATCTTCGCGAAACTCGGGCTGGAAGATGGTTTCGCGCTGTACTGTTGCCGCCTGCCGCTTCTTTGGTTTAGCCAAGCCCAACCTCGCCGCGCAGCGCTTCAATCGTCTGCGCTGGCGTGCTACGCTGCTGAACTCGGGCAAGTGCATTGAGCAGCCGCTCGGCGTTGGCAGGCGAGCGTAGCAGATGCGCCGTCTCGAGCAGGCTCTGCAATTCATCGGCGGCGATCAGCGCGACATCAGCAGCACCACGGCGCTGGATGATCACGACCTCCTGGTCGTCAGTCACGGTGTCGAGCAGGCTGGCAAGATTCGCTCGTGCCTGAGTATATGTGGTCTGAATTGTCATGGCTCACCTCATTTCTGTACAGATATACTGTACAGAAGCTGCGTTGAGTTGTCAAGTTTTCGCACATGGCAATGATGAACCGCTGCGAGTATGGGATCGGGCGCACGCAACACCGTTCCTTACACATCGTGCAATTCTTCGGTAATCGTTTGCTCGCGCCCGCGTTCGCGCAGCCGCTCCTTCCACCAATCCATCGGCGGCAGTCTATAGCCGTGGAGCTGGTGCTAGAGATCGAGCAGCAACCTGATGCCCTGCTCGACGCACCGCAGCGACTGTTGCGACAACCGCCCGATGTATGCATCCAGGTTCGACTTGTCGACGGTAAAGAGTTGCGACACATTCACAACCGCGTCTTTTGCCAGCCCGGTCTCATCAGCGCGCACCAGCATATTCGCACGCGCGCCTGCGAGCCGCAGATTGCTCGACAGGGCGCAGGCAACGACCGTGGACAGCTGGCTACGGTTGAACGCATCTGCCTGGACGATGAGTACCGGTCGTCGAAAGCCCGGGCCTACATCAGATGGGTCTGGCAGATTGGCCCACCAGATATCGCCACGGTACACTACCACTCATCTTTCACAAAGCGGAAGTGCTTGTCGTTTTGGAATGTATCTTGTAGAATGACATTTAGCAGACAAGTAGGAGAAGTGTATGCAAACAGCGGTCACCAGGCGCGGGCAAACGGTTATACCAGCCGCGATACGCCGTCGGTATCAGATCAAGGAAGGCGACTCATTGGTCTGGATCGATGATGGTTCGAGCATTCGCGTCGTGCCAGTCGCTCGCGACCCAATCGCCGCACTACGCGGCAGCGGCCGTGGCGAGCAGTTGATGACGCGGTTACGTGCAAGCCGCGAAGAAGAGCGCACACGTGAGTAGCACGGTCTTTGTCCTCGACACATCGGCGCTGATCACCTTGATCGAAGATGAACCTGGAGCCGCACGCGTCGACGAGCTATTGCGTACCGCTACAGTTTGTATTCCGTGGGTTGCCGTGCTAGAAGTAACCTATATTACGCAGCAGGAACGTGGTATTGTCGACGCGGAGCGTCGGTATGCACTGCTTAAATCGCTCTCAGTAACACATCTTTGGGAACATGATGAAGCATTGTTGCTCACCGCTGCTCGTCTGAAGGCCACATGCCGCCTGTCCTTCGCTGATACCATCATCGCCGCGAGTGCAATCCTCGCCAAGGCAACTCTCGTGCATAAGGATCCGCAATTCGAAGCACTCGACGGTCAGCTTACGCTTGAGACATTACCGTACAAGAAACAGGCGTAATGACGAATACAGCGGCGCTACGGCGCATTCGGCGTCGGCACCACTGTTGGTAACTGCGGGTATGGGTACGGGTAGGTGCCGCGCGCAAAAGCGGTTGGTGTTGGCGTGCCGAGCAGGAAGGTCAGATCGACGGCTGGCAAGCGCGGTCTGGTGTAAGGATTCATGATGAACGGGTCGCCGTGTTGGATGCGCTCAATCAATTCGGAAAGTGTTCGCGCAGGGAAGTAATCTGAAGTCTGAGCTGAACTGGCATAACACAATTTGCCATTGATGACTCCATAGCGCGCAAGCCGTTCGGGCACGAAGTACACATCGGGCGAGTAGCCCCAGGCCTCAGAACCTCGTTTGAGAAACAACACAAGCTCATCGCCGCGATTGAATCGCTCTGATGCACCACTAAAATGTGTTGAGTGCGGTGTCATATCCATCGGCACTTCCGCAACGTGCTGCGCAAGAGCTACCTCGGCTGTGTGCTGGCCTTTGTACGTCTGTATCGTGCGAAAGGTGACCATCTCCACTATCTGATAAAAATCTCCACGTGTGTCAGTATACGGGTCGGTTTGCTGGAAATCGACGCGCTCCACAGTGCCGTGGACGACCAGATCGGATACGCGCATCAAATCATTCACAGTGTAGCCAGAGGGGTGCTCCATCGGATACGACATATCGTACGCTGCGCATTCTGGATGCCGCTCAAAGGTTCGGTTCGATAGCTCAAAGTAGCGCCGGTCTGCACCATCGACCACACGCTTGATGAGCAGATAGCTGAGCACCACAATCAGCATCACCGCACCCACAATCACAAAGCGGCGCATCGCGACCTCCAGCTTTGAATACCACGACCGTGATCGCAGTATAGCCCCCGGCGCACCCGCATACAAGCACGTAGGTGTGCCATCCGCCGCCAGGTGCGCCATCCGCCGATCCCGCCGCCCCGACGCATTCCTTGACAAGCGCAGTGCATGACGGGTATGCTCACCATGAGACGAGAGCTGCAACCGATGCGCGTGTAAGGAGTGCCGACTATGACGTTACCGATATTCGACAATCACTTCGATGGCTACCAGGATTTGCTCAACGCCTGCAAAGGGCACGACCCGATTACCATCGCTGTTGCTTACCCGTGCGATGCGGTCTCGCTGATCGGGCCGATCGATGCGGCGCGGATCGGGCTGATCACGCCGGTGCTGGTTGGCCCCGAGCGGTTGATCCGCGAGATCGCTGAGCGTGAGCAGCTGGATATCAGCGCGTTTCGGATCGTCGATGTCGAATCGCCGATCGGTTCGGCCAAGCGCGCGGTCGAGCTGGTGCATGCGGGCGAAGTCGAGGCACTCATGAAAGGGAGCCTGCACACCGACGAACTGCTGGGCGCGGTGGTGCATAGCACGACTGGTCTGCGCACCGGTCGCCGAATTTCGCACTGCTTCTTGATGGACGTACCGACCTACCCAAAGCCGCTGATCGTGACCGATGGTGCGGTCAATATTCATCCCGATCTCAAAACAAAGCGCGATATCTGCCAGAACGCGATCGAGCTGGCGCATGTGCTGGGCAACCCGAAACCGTTGGTCGCGATCCTCTCGGCGGTCGAGACGATCAACCCCGATATTCCATCGACGATCGATGCCGCGTGTCTGTGCAAAATGGCTGATCGCGGCCAGATCACGGGTGGCATCCTCGATGGGCCGCTGGCGTTCGACAACGCGATCAATTTTGAAGCCGCGCACACCAAGAAAATCGAGTCGCCGGTCGCTGGTCAGGCCGATATCCTGCTGGTGCCTGATCTGGAATCGGGCAATATTCTGGCCAAGCAGCTGATCTACCTGGCGCGCGCGGATGCGGCCGGGATCGTGATCGGCGCGCGCGTGCCGATCATCCTCACCAGCCGCTCAGACAGCGTCAAGGCGCGCATGGCCTCGTGCGCGGTGGCGGCGCGGCTGGTCTATAGCCGCAATGCCGCGACGGTGGCGGGCGCGCGATGAGCCGCGCCGTACTGGTGTTGAACGCGGGATCGTCGAGCATCAAGTTTACCCTGTTCGACCTGATCGGTGCCGAGCTGACGCCGCGCTACGATGGCCAGATCGAGGCGATCGATGTCGCGCCACATTTCGTAGCCACCGACGCCAGCGGCGCGCAGATCGTCAATCGCACCTGGGCGGCGCGCATGGCGGGCAGCGGCCACGAGCACGCGCTCGCAGAGCTGAGTACATGGCTGCTGCCGCTGTTGCCGCCTGAGGGGCTGCTGGGCGTCGGCCATCGCGTGGTGCACGGCGGGCCAGAGTTCACCACGCCCACAGTGATCGACGATGCCATGCTCGAACGGCTGGCGCGCTACACACCGCTGGCACCGCTGCACAACCCGGCCAACCTGGCCGGCATCGCGGCGACGTTCGAGCACCTGCCGGGTGTGCCGCAGGTGGCGTGTTTCGACACCGCATTTCATCGTAGCCGCCCGCCGGTGGCCGATCGCTTCGCCATCCCGGCCGCGCTGTATGCTGAGGGTGTGCGGCGCTACGGCTTCCATGGGCTCTCGTACGAATATATTGCCAGCGCGCTGCCCGAGGTTGCGCCGGAAGTTGCGGGTGGCCGGGTGGTGGTGGCGCACCTGGGTAATGGTGCCAGCATGGCCGCGCTCAAGGCGGGCGTGATCGTGGATAGTACCATGAGCTTTACCGCGCTCGATGGGCTGGCGATGGGCACGCGTTGTGGCCAGCTGGACGCGGGCGTGGTGCTGTACCTGATGCAAGAGAAGCGTATGGACGCGCAGCAGATCGAAACCTTGCTCTACAAGCAATCCGGGCTGCTGGGTGTCTCGGGCATCAGCAGCGACATGCGCGTGCTGGCCGCGAGCGACGACCCGCTGGCGCAACTGGCGATCGACCTGTTTGTCTACCGGGTGGTGTGCGCGGCTGGCGCGCTGGCGGCGGCGCTGGGCGGCATCGATGCGCTGGTCTTCACCGCCGGGATCGGCGAGAACGCCGCGCCGCTCCGTGCGCGCGTGGTAGCAGATCTGGCGTGGCTCGGCATCGAACTCGACGCCGCCGCCAACGCCGCGCGCGGCCCCCGGATCTCGACGCCCGGCAGCCGGGTGGCGGCCTACGTGATCTCCACCGACGAGGAGCTGATGATCGCGCAGCATACCGTGCGGTTACTGGGGTGATGCCGGTAAACGTCCGCAGGCCGTAGGGCCGAAGCATACCCGCGCGTCGTGCGCGAACCGTAGGGCCGACGCATTCCCCCGCGATGCCAATCGTGCGGGAATGCGTCGGCCTGCGGGAACGCGCCGATATCCACGGCTCCGGGCTCGACAGGATCACGCTGCGCCTGCTGTTGCGCTGAATGCCGTGTCGACGTGGCGAGCGCGGGCGATGAATGCCCGTACATGCTCGTTGAACACCACTGGCTGATCCATGTTGGCACAATGCCCCGCGTCGGCGATCACAATGTACTCGCTCAGTGGCTCGGCATAATGCCATGCGCGCGTCTCACGCTGGAGCAACGGCCGCTCGTGCGCGCCGACGATGATCTGGAGCGGATGCGTGTGCGTTTGTGGCGTGGATCGCATGATCGCATCGAGCCCGCTCATCGCGCGGAACGAACGGCGCGTGAAGCTACGCGCGCTCTGATAAAACAACTCGCGCGCCGCTGGTTGCACTACTGTATCGGCGGCAAGCTGGCGCCGAAAGCGGTCGAGCGCAAACACCATCAACGGCAGGCGGCGCAGCAACTCCCACTGTTGCACACGCTGCAGCTCGGGGTTCGACCCGGCGATACGGTAGCCACCCACGACCGTCAGTGTTTGCACCAGTTCGGGCAATCGGTACGCTACATCTTGAATGATCAGCGATCCGAGCGAGATGCCAACCAGATGCGCCTCCTGATACCCCTCGCGCACGACGATCTCGGCGATCCGATTGCCCATCTCGCTCAGGCTGGCACGCGCATCTGCGGGTTGCGAGCGCCCATGTCCGATCATGTCGAGCGCCAGCACCCGATGGTCGGTGGCAAACGCATCGAGCTGGCCAGCAAAACAGGTGTGGTCGCTGAACGCGGGATGCACAAAGACGATCAGCGGCGCGCCACGCGCTCCTTGCGTCACGTAATGGATCGGGCAACTGCTACTCGGCAGTTCGTGATGTTCGCAGGTGGGGTAGATCATGCGGAAGCCTCGGCTTTCAGCGTAGCGAGCAATTGCGTGAACCAGGCGATACTGAAGCTGTAGTAATCGCGCCCGTAATCGAGTGTGAGCATTTGAAAACGCGCGAGATCCTGGCGATCAGCAGGGATGACCTGTGCCACATTGTGCGCTTCAAGATCGCGCAGTGCCGCCCGGGTTGTCTCGATCGTCGCGAGATGTTGCTCGACCAGTGCGACGCGCTCGATCGGGGTGAGATAGCCGAGGAAGTACAACCGCAGCAATACCGGGTCGCGCACCTTCTCGGCCGGTATCGGTGTGTTCAGCCAATCGTGGAACGCTACGCAACCAGCGTCGGTGATTGTGTACACCTTCTTGTTGCGACCGCGCTCGACGTGCTCGACACCCTCGACCAGCCCGCGGCTCGCCACTGCCGCCAGCGCCGCGCTGATGCTGCCAAAGCTGGCGCTGTAGAATAGCGCGATCGGCGATTCAAGCACCTTCTTAATTTCATACAATGTCCGCGCACGCACCATCAACAACCCGAGAATAATTGATTCCATAAATACCTCTTAGTAATATACCTAAAAGTAGCATTAATACTACAATGTGTCAAGCGTTGTATCCCGCGTCAGCGTCATCCGTTCGTGCTATCATCCTAGCATCGTGCCACCCATAATGCAGGAGCACCCGATGCCAGCGCATATTCACCTGCGCGAACTCGAAGACATCGATCTCGACACGCTCTTTGTGCAGCAGATCGACCCACAGGCCAACTTGATGGCGGCCTTCACTGTGCAAGACCCGACCGACCGGGCAGCGTTCAATGCACACTGGGTGCGTATCCGCGCCGATGCCAGCATCGTGCTCCGCGTGATCGACGCTGACGGTGCGGTTGCGGGCTCGATGTCGAGCTATGGGGACGATGGCAGCATCGAGATTACCTACTGGCTGGGGCGCGCGTTCTGGGGGCTGGGCATCGCCAGTCAGGCGGTCGCCCTGTTTCTCGACGAGGTGCAGCGCGTCCGGCCGATCGCTGCGCGCGTGGCCCACGATAACCTGGGTTCGTTGCGTGTGCTCCAGAACAATGGGTTTGTGGTGGTCGCGGAGGAACGCGGCTTCGCCAATGCGCGCAATGCCGAGATCGGTGAGCTGGTGCTGCGGCTCGGTTGAGGTGCGCCCGTACTCAACCCGCTCCCGCCGCGCGATGATCTGCGCTGCTGCGCGCCTGCTGGCGCGCAGCAAACGCGGCATCGTGTGCGGCCTGCGCAGCTTCCTCGGCACGATTCAGGGCGGCATCGAAATTACCCGCAGACCAGCCGCGCACATCGGCGAAGCTGCCGAGCGGCGCGATGATCGTGTCCGCTGCTGTGTCGCGGTACTCCGGATGGACGACAGTGACACGCGCCAGCAGCGCCGCGGCATCGTTTGCGGCATGTACGGGAGCACCGGCGGCGCGGTGGTCGTCGCATACGAGGTAGGCTGGTTGCCAGAGCAAAAGCGCGTGGAGGCCGCAGTGTGGCACCGCCGCACCCGCGTCTGCCGTTCCCACAAACCACCCGCAGGTCGTACACGATTCCATCTGCGATCCTATCGTCTGGGCGCGCCAGCGTGGCCCGGGTATGGTAGCATATCTCGCAACGCCGCTGGTGCATCAGTACTGTGCAGCTCGTGGCGATCGCGCTCGACGAAGTTTCCTGGCTGTTTCAAGAGGTCTACAATCGCCGCAGATGCCGTACAACCCGAGATCTGGCTGCGGATGGCGTACGCCGCTGATCTGTGGCGATGCTTTGCTGTGCGACAGCGGCCCACGCGCGTGTCGGTGCTGGGTGGGTCGCTGCTGTTCTCGTCGCCAGTCGTTATCGCGATGCTGGTGCGGCCCGAACTGGCGACGCTCGATCTGCTGCTGCTGACGCTGGCGCTGATGTCTGGCGTCAGCCTGCTGCTGTACGTGCTCGAGTATCTGCGCTACCTGCGTGTGCTCCGCGCACCGCAGCCCGCCGCCGAACTTGGCCCAGCGGGGTATCGCATCACGCCCGGTGGCTGGGTGCCGCTGCTGCACGATCACTATCGCTACCGCATGACACTCCAACCCGCCAGTGGCGAAACACATGCGCTGCTGACGCTGCGGCGCGCCGCGCGTATCAACCATGACCGCACAGACAGCTGGCTGCGCGCTTCGTTCCCCGTGCCAGACGACGAGTACGCAGCGGCCGCAGCCTTCGTTGCGCGGTTCAATGCACTCCACAAGGGGACTTGATGGCGCTGTGTAGCCCTGAACAGCGCGACTACGCTGGTGGCCGGAGCCATGCAATCATTGCCGGATAGGCCGGCAGGTCGCGCGCCTGCGCCTGCCGCGCATCGAGCGCCATACCGACCCACTGCAGCATTGGCAGGCCAATGGCGGCACCGCCGACAAAACTCTCACGGAGTTGGGATGCACCACCCTGATACCCCTGATCGTGGAAGACAATTGCCGGATCCAGATCGAGGTACACGCCCGCAGCATACGACCAGGCGAGCGCCATCATTTCTTCTGCGGGATCAGCACCCGCATCACCTACGATTCCCGCGCGGCGCGATGGCTCCGCGACCGCCAGGTGCCCGGCTTCGTGCAGGATATCGCCGGGGTACTGTAAGCGTGTCTCATCGACGATAAGTTCACCACCGATGATCGCGATACCTGGCAGGAATGTTGGCTCGAGCAGCGGCGCACACTGCACTGGTAAACCGATCGACCGCAAGAAGGTGATAATCGTGGCGGTAATCGGGTTGCCTGGCTCAGGCGTGGTGGTCTCCTGCGGCCGTGTCGCTGTCGATGCGACGACACGGTGGCCACGCGTTGCTCGCGCCCGCGTGATGGTTGTATCGCTGTTGTTATCGGCGAGCATCGCCAGTATCCAGTCGTTGACTACGGCATCGATGACCAGATGTACCCGATCGGTTGCGCCCAGATTTTCGACGCTATGTGGCAAATTGACATTGACATACCATGTCTCACCCACCTGCATCGGTACTGGTTGTCCGTCGAGAACAAAGCAGACAGCCGGGTTGGTCGTGATCGGAATATGCATGCGCAGCACGCCATCTTCGATCGCGAGTTGATAATCGCGATGCTCGCGGATGCGTGATCCCGCCCGCAGCCGTAACAACCGTACCGATTCAAGCCCGCACGTAAATGTGGCAAGCACCTCAGCAAAGTAGGGGCACTGACCGAGGAGTGCGGTAGCAGCAAACGTCCCGGTCGCGGTCGGATCAGGATAGAGCGATTGCCGTCCGTGCGGTGCGCGCAGCCGCAACCTCGGCGGCGCTGACGGGCATCTTACGTTCGGCAGACGCCGCTACCACAGCAGTAACAAACGATGACCAATCGACGATGGTGCGGAGTTGCTGTTGCAGTTTTGGGTCAGCGAGGAGCGTCTGGTGAAAGACGTACCAATTTGATGTATCCATATCTCAATCCCTGGCTGCTGTGTGGCTCGACTGCGCTATATTTGCGCCTGGATCCATCGCTCTACCCCCAGCGCTCATGCACAAACCGCAGCTTCTCCTGGCTCTGATACGGGCCGCCGCCCTCGTGATGGTTGTAGCGGTACACCCGGATCTGCTTTGCGCCAGCGTAGTGATTGTAGGCAGCGTAGACGGTCGAAGGCGGGCAGACTTCGTCCATCAGGCCAACCGAAAACAGCGCCTCGGCCTGGGCGCGAGTACCGAGGTTGACGCCGTCGAAGTATGCCAGCGTGCCAAACACGCGCGCTTCGTGATCACGGTGGGTCTGCAAATAGCGCGCGATCTCTTCGTAGGGGTGTGCAGCAGTGATCTCGGTAGCGCGGCGATAGTGGCAGAGGAATGGCACATCGGGCATGCAGAGCTGCACATCACTGAGCCCGGCAGCCGCGATCGCGATGCCACCACCCTGACTGCCGCCCGAGACCGCGATCCGTGTGGCATCTACGGCAGCGTGGCTGCGCGCGGCGGCCACAGCGCGCACAGCATCGGTGAAGACACGGCGGTAATAGTAGGTCCTGGGATCCAGTACGCCGCGCGTCATGAAGCCAGGGAACTGCGGGTTGCCACCATCGACCTCGGCATCAGGCGTATCGCCGCGGCCCCAGGCGCTGCCCTGGCCACGGGTGTCCATCACAAAATGCGCGTAGCCCGCCGCACTCCACAGCAGCCAGTCGCTGGCAAAGCCACGCCCACCACCATAGCCGATGTACTCGACGACACACGGCAACGGGCCGCTGCGCATGCGTGGCACATTCAGCCAGCCCCGCACGGGCTGGCCATTGTAGCCAGCAAATGTCACATCAAAGGTCTCGACCGCGCGCAACCCGTGATCTACCGCAGTGAAGCTGGCCGCCAGGGGGTGAGCATCGGTGGCGGCCAGCGTTTCGCGCCAGAAAGCATCAAAATCGGCGGGCTCATTGCGCGCGGGCAGGTAGCGTTCGAGTTCGTCCTGCGGTTTGTCGATAAAGGGCATGGAGCGCTCCTTATGGTCGTGCGGTCTGGCGTGATTGTACAACCGATTGGGGATGGGGCGGGCGGCGGGTAGGGGCAAAGCATTTCGTGCGTGATTGTACAACCGATTGAGGATGGGGCGGGCGGCGGGTAGG
>JAYUYF010000321.1:0-1655 GCA_043752605.1 Roseiflexaceae bacterium | reverse complement strand
CGGTGCCACCATCGCTGAGCCGCACCCCGAGCAGGAGCGGCGAGCCGACTACCGGACGCGCGGGGGCGAACGCGAACGCAGCGTTGATGTGTGGCACCGGGCAGGTCGTCGATGACGTTACGGTGTTACACACCGCGCATCTGCATCTCGTCATCGTCAGCGACGATGGTGCCAATTTCGCGCATCTGCATCCGGCGCGCACCGCACCAGGGAGCTATCAGGTCGGATTCACACCCCGGCGGGCGGGCGGGTACACCGCCTATCTCGAGATCGCGCGCAACGGTGGTGCGCAGGTGGTGGCGCGGCGCTTTGTCGTCGCCGGGGAGCCGGGCGTGCCGGTGGCGACGCCGGGGTTTGGCACCCAAACCGTGGCTGATCTGCGGATCGCGGTTGACAGCCCGCGCACGCCGTTGCGCACGGGCGAACCGCAGACCCTGACACTGCGCGTGACTGGGCAGTCGGCCACGACGATCGAGCCGTGGCTCGGCATGGCTGGCCACATGATTATCGTCGCCAGCGATGGCAGCGTGTTTGGCCACGTCCACGGCACGCTGCTCGATGCACAGACCGCCACGCTGGCATTCACCTACCAGTTTCCGGCGGCAGGAACCTACCGGCTCTGGGGGCAATTCCAACACGCGGGGCAGCTGATCACCGTCCCGTTTACGATCGACGTGACGTCGTGAGAGGAACATCGATGCCACATCGTACCGCGCTGTTGGTTGCATGCGCGCTGGTGCTTGCCGCCTGCACCGCAGCACCCAACCGTATCCACGAGGGGCGTACCGCACGCTTTCAGGTGCGTCTCCAACTTGATGCGGAGACGACCAGCGCACAGGCCGCGCAGATCGAGATCCGCAATCGCAGCGGCGATCCGGTCGATGCCGCAACGGTGCTGCTTGCACCGATGATGACCGGGGGCACACGCAAACCGTACTGACCGCCGCGCGCGCTGCGCCTGGACGGTACGCGGTCGCCGGTACGCTATTCACCATGCGTGGTGACTGGCAGGTTGTGGTGGTCGTGCGTGCCGACGGCGCGCCAGAAAGCGTCCAGTTTCCCGTTGTCGTCCGCTGAGCAATGCACAAGGAGTTGATAGTATGACCACATTGACAGCTGAACACCCACGCGCCCACGCGGTTGCTGGCCCGCTCCCAGTCGCTGCTGCCGCGCTGGTGCTGGGGACGCTGCTGAGTTTCCTCGGGCTCGCGTGGGATGTGCAGTGGCATAGTGACGTTGGCCCTGACACCTTTTTTACGTTGCCGCATCTGGTGCTTTACAGCGGCATCGCCACCACCGGGCTCGCAGCATTAGCCGCCGTGCTCTGGTGGGCGGGGCAGGTGCCGCGCGCGGCTGATGGGATTGGCGGCGTGATCGCCGCAGCCTGGCGTGCGCCGCTCGGGTTTGTGATCGCTGGCGTCGGCGCGGCGGTCTTCCTGGTGTACGGCTTCTACGACCTGTGGTGGCACGAAATTTACGGTTTTGATGTCACCTTTGAATCACCGCCACATATTGGACTCCTGATTGGCATGCAGATCGCGATGGTTGGCACGGTGGTGGTGTATGCGGCGCAGGTCTGGCGTGTTGCACCGCAGCGCGCGCTCGCACCACCCGTGCTCGGGCTGTGTCTGGCGGTCGCGGTTGCGCTGGGGGGG
>JAYUYF010000320.1:0-4447 GCA_043752605.1 Roseiflexaceae bacterium | reverse complement strand
ACAACGACTTCTTCACACCGCTGATCTACCTGACCGATGACGCGCAGTATACGATCGCGGTCGGGCTCTCGTTCTTCCAGGGCTCACCGCGTGTTGGGCCACGCATGCACCTGATGATGGCGGCGGTGACGGCATCAATCATCCCGCCGCTCGTGCTCTTTTTGCTCGCGCAACGCTACTTCGTGCGCGGGATCGTCACTACCGGTATGAAGGGCTAGTGCCCGCAACATACAGCGTTCAAATGCTCGAACAAAGGAGTTTTCGATGACAACGCACCTGGACCCCAACATCACCCGTCGCCAATTTCTCAAGCTCGCGCTGGCGACACCGGCGCTGGCGCTGGCCGCCTGTGGCGCAACACCCGCAGCCGCGCCAACCGATCCCGCAGCCACGACCGCGCTGAGTGGTGAGCTGCAGCAGATCAAATCGCTGATGTGGAGCACCGGCCCGGTGCTCGATGCCAACTTCAAAAAGCGCGCCGAGATGTTCAACGCCGCGCACGCGGGCAAGTACGAGATGGATTTGCAGATCGTGCCGTGGGAGCAGTACTGGCCAAAGATCGATCTGGCGTTTGCCTCGAAGCAGCCGTTTGATGTCTATGCCTGGGATGTGCAAGCCTACGGCCATTACAAGAACGACCTGCTGCGCAATCTGCAACCCGATATCGCGCTGGTGCCGTCGCTCAGCGATGCCGACCAGTACCCGCTGCCGCTCTATGATGTCTGGCGCTTTGATGGTGCCGACCTGTACGCCATCCCGGACAATTTGCAGATGCTGGCGCTGTACTATAACAAAGACGTCTTTGACAAAGCGGGCGTTGCGTATCCGGATGAGAATTGGACATGGGACGACGCGCTCGCGGCCGCCAGGCAGCTGATGGTGACCGAGGGCGACAAGACCACGCAATGGGGGTTGGATATCGGTGACCTGGGCGCGTGGTGGGGTGCGCAGACGATCGCGTGGGCGATGGGCGGCGCATTTGTCGACAAGATCGTCGAGCCGACCAAGTTCCAGGTTTCGGATCCGGCCAATATACAGGCGCTCCAGTTTATTCAGGATCTCATGCACAAAGAGAAGCTGGCCCCCGACTCGGTTGCGCGTCAAGCGGCGGCGCAGGACGTCAATATCTTCCAGACCGGCAAGGTCGGCATGTATCCGGGCGGCACCTGGTTTATCTCGAGCCTGGCCGATGTCAACTTCAAATGGGATATGGCCCCCATGCCAAAGTGGCAGGATACGCGCGCGCTGGCGTTCTGGTTTGGCGGCTGGGTCGTCGCCAAGAACTCGAAATCGCCCGAGGCTGCGGCCGCATACGCGACCTGGTCGGCCACCGAGTACCAGGCCACACTCGCCGAGACCAAGGATTGGATCCCGATCCAGCGCACGGCGCGCGAATCACCCACCATGGCACAGGGCATGCCGGCGGGCTTTACCAAGGTGATGGCCACGCTGCCCGATGCCCGGCTTGGTGACCTGTACCACGCCAACGGCCAGCAGATTATCGGCGAAGTGCTGTTCCCCACGCTTGAGCAACTGTGGAACAACAAGATTACGCCCGAGGCGGCGGCGAAGGAGATCGACGAGAAGGCCAACGCGCTGCTCGCCAAGGCGTAGGCGGCGGGCGGCGGGCGGGCGAGATCGGCGCGCCCCCCGCCCCCACCATCATTGCACACAACAGGAGCCCCAATGACTGATATCAACCACTGGCAGATCGGCACGCACGACCTCCAGATTGCGGTCTCGTTCGACGACGGTCGTCTGCACTGGGCCACCGCTGGTGCCGCCAGTGGTCTCGATACCGCGCCCGCCCCGCTGTCGCGGCTGGTCGTGGATGGCCAGCCGTTGCGGTTCGCCAACGCGCACGCGCATCAGCGCCAGACGACCGATGCCAGCGAACTGCTGGAGGTACGCGCGCGCAGCGTTGACGGCGCGCTCGTGCTTGATCAGCATATTGAGGTCTTCGCTGACCGGCCATTTGTACGTATCTCCGCGATCCTCACCAACACGGGCACGACAGCAGTGCGCGTAGACGGCAGTGCGATCCTCGATCTGGCAATCGATCAGGCACCGCTCACGCTGTTCCACGTTGAGCAGTTTAGCTGGGCGCACCGGCGCGATTACTTTTCGCAGCACAACGCGCAGATCTGGCCCGGCCGCACACCGATCGAAATATGCATGGGGTCCTATCCCTCGCATCACTGCGGCGCATCAAGCTGCGCGTGGTTTGCGCTGCGCCCCGGGATCTACGACCAGGATCATCTGCCGCCGCGCCGCACGCCCGGGCTGGTGGTCGGCATCGAGTTCAATGGCAAGAGCCGCGTGCGTGCTGAAGCGCTGGCCGCCAGCGCCACGCTCACCAGCACGATCGACGATCTGGCGCATGTGCTCGCCCCCGGCGCGACCTTCGCCGTACCGGCCTGCTTTCTTGGCCGCTACGACGGTGACTGGGACGAGGCGGGCTACGCGACCCAGCGTTTTGCCGAGGCGCACGTGCATCCACCGATGCCCGACGACCGCTACCCGTGGGTGCAGTACAACTCGTGGAAATACGGCCAGGAGATCGGTGAAGCGCAGCAACTTGCGGTGATCGACCGCTGCGCCGAGCTGGGGATCGAACTCGCGGTCGTCGATCTGGGCTGGGCGCGCACGATCGGTGACTGGCGACCCGACCCGGTCAAGTTCCCGCGCGGGTTACGGCCGCTGGTCGCGCGCGCCCACAGCTACGGCATGCGTTTTGGCGTGCATCTGGCGCTGGCGCAGTGCGCGGCAGACGCGCCAGTGGCGCAGGAGCACCCCGACTGGATCATCCACCCCGGCGTCGATGATTATTTCCAGGCGGGCTCGCTGTGCCTTGGCCACGAGCCGTGCCGCGTGTGGCTCACAGGCGAGATTATGCGCCTGATCGACGAGGAACAGATCGACTACATTATCCAGGACGGCGAGGATATGGTGAAGCGTTGCCCGCGCAGCGACCATAGCCACGCGCCCGGCGACAGCAATTATGCGAATTCGGTCGGTGGGCTCGATACGCTGATCGGCGCACTCCGCCGCGAACGCCCGACGCTGGTGATCGAAAACTGCGAAGATGGTGGTTGTATGCTGACCTTCCAGATGGCGCGCACGTACCATACCACGATCACTGTCGACAACATCGGCAGTTATGCCACCCGGCAGGGGATTTATGGTGCATCATACCCGTTCTCGCCGCGCTACAGCGTGCGGTATATGGAGGACGACCCGACGCCCTACACGTTGCGCAGCGTGCTGTTTGGTGGGCCGCTGATCTTGATGCAACGGATCTCCGAGTGGGACGCCGCGCAGATGGCGCTGACGCGCGCGGCGATCGCACGCTACAAACAGCACCGTACCCTCATCCGCGATGCCAAAATCATCCATCTTGTGCCACCGCGTCACAATGTCGATCGGCTGGGGTATGGCTGGGATGCGATTATGGCTGTGCACGCCACCGCGCGCCGCGCACTGTTGATGGTCTACCGCGCGCAGGGTGGGCCGGCGACCTACACTGTCCACCCGCGCGGTCTCGACCCGGCGCTGACGTACGGGGTCACCGTTGAAGACCAACTCGCTGGCGCGGCACGCAGCGGCGCAGACATCGTGGAAGCGGGTATTCCGCTGACGCTCGCCGAGTTTGGTGCGGCAATTATCACGCTCGAGGCGATATGAGCGCAGCGAGTGCTGTCACCGTTCATTTCGACGATGCAACCTGGACAATCGCCAACGATCAGCTCGCGCTCACGCTGCACTGGTCGGACACCAGCGGGTTGACGCGCGGCACGCTTATCGACCACGGCAGCGGGCACACGTGGCCAGCCAGCCCTGCACCGCTCTTCCGCGTGGTCTGGAACGAACGTGAGCGTGATAGCCGCATGCTGGCGCGGCCGGTCTTCAGCCAATCGGTGGATGGCACCACGACGCTGATCCAGTTGCGTGGCGCGCTGGCGGATGACCTGATCATCACTTTCACCGTCGCGCTCGCGCCCGGGCACGGGGTCTGGCAGCAGTGGGTCACCTGCGAGGCACGGGCACCCGGCGAACTCGGGCCGGTGCAGTTCGATTTGACCGTTGCCGGTGACCAGTTTGTGCTCAGCCGCGTGCGCGGTGTGCAGCAACAGGGGGGCTGGACGCCCGCAAACGGTGCGTACGAGTCGTTTCAGGTCGTCGAAGCACCGCTTGAACAGCTCGAACTGGTCTCGGGCGAGCGCTCGACCTGGCGGGAGATGCCGTGGCTGTTGTTGCGCGCGGGCGATGCGGGTGTGTTCGCCGGGCTGCTCGCGATGGGGCAATGGCACGCGGGTGCGGTGGCGCACAGCGCCCACGCGCTCGTCACGCTCGGGGCCACCGGCTACACGCGCACGCTGGTTGCCGGCACAACGCAGCAGAGCGAAATAGTGTTTGTCGGCCTCAGCACGGGCGATCGGTACGATGC
>JAYUYF010000319.1:0-1655 GCA_043752605.1 Roseiflexaceae bacterium | reverse complement strand
CTCGCGAAATGTTGCACGGTGCGCGAACGAGTTCTTTCGGAGATGACACAAAGCCCAATACATGAAAACGTGTATTGCATGTTTTTACACGTATCTCGGCTGTACCCCGATGAGCGCAACACGCGTATCACTAGGCCGCCTGATGGCGACAAACGCGCTGCGGTACTGGCGAATTTTCCACCATCGGCCCAGAACCGGTGCTGGCTATTTTACCTTTTTGTGGGGATGTGCAAAAACCCCCATGTTGCGATTGGGCCTACCTTGCAAGTGACACCTGTTGAGGACGAATGCCCCTACGGATGGTGCAATCACCGCCCCAGCAGTGGCAGTGCGCGCGTATTGCCCGCAATGGTCGTCGTCAGCGTCACGCTGCGCTGGTTGACGGCACCATCGGGCTGTGGCGCATCGCCGGTGAGCGCGGCGCTGATTGTTGGCGCGGCACCGCGCGTGCTGCGTAGCGTGGTCGCGAGCGTCACGGTTGCCGCACCGTTGAATGCCATCGTGCCGAGCTGGCAGACCGTCTGTGTTGCGGCGATCGTACAGGTTGCATTTGGCACCGTTGCACTCGTCACCGTCACGCTTGCGGGGTAACCGATCGTCAGCGCGACACCAGTGTTGATCGATGGCCCGAGATTGCTCACGCCGAGCGTGTAAGTCGCGGTCGCACCCGAGGTTACCTGCGATGGACCAGCGGCGACGACACGCAACGCCGCACGCCGCGTGACACCCATAATCCGCGCGGACACATTGTTGCCCGGCGCGCTATCGGCCTCGATGGCCTCGACGCTCGTCACGTTGATTAGCGTATCCGTGAGCGCGAGATCGGTGCGCGGCCGTACCCGCAACGCAAAGGTGCTGCCGCTGGCGATCCAGCCTGCGCGCGTCACGCCTGCCGGAGCCACGATGCCCAGCGCACACGTTGCGCTGGCGGCGCTGCCAGTGCAGTTGAAGCCCGCTGTCCCATCGATGAACTCGGCGATCTGGGTTGGTGGGAAGATATCCTCGACCTCGACCAGCGTCGCCGCCGAACGCCCGGTGTTGGTGATGGCAAAGGTATAGGTCAGAATATCACCCGCGATCGCCGTCGTCGGGTTCACGCTCACCTGCGATACTTGCAGATTGACATCGGTCGTCACAGTGCTGGGCTGAACGGGTGTGTTGTCTGATGTGTCAGGGTCTGTCTGGCCGCCAGCGATGCTGAACAATGGACTAATATTGATACGTGCCAACGGATCCACATCGGCAGTCAGTGTGAAGGACGCAGACTGTCCGTTGGACAGTTCGAAGCCAGGAAACCCGTCGTCCGGCCCTTCGCAACGAATCACCTGCCCGGCAACAGCACACTGGCTGGCAGGCGCAATGCTCCGAAAGATCATACTCAGCGGCAGCGTGATTGTAACCTTTACACCTGGGTCTGGCGATGGACCACTGTTGGTCGGAGTAATCGTATACGTCTGAGTCGTACCAGCGTTGATTGGGTCGACACTGTCGAGGACGGTCAGCGACAGGTCGGCCTGCGGTGTTATGGCGCTGGCTGGAACCGCCCACCAGATACCTGTCGAGGCCACCAGCACGGCAAGCCAGCCAACCGCCGCCATATTCCGGATCTGCATGGATCATCCTCTCTGTGTACGAAGATTCTGTTGTGGGGACGC
>JAYUYF010000318.1:0-4450 GCA_043752605.1 Roseiflexaceae bacterium | reverse complement strand
TGCCGCTGCCACCGATGATGATCGCATTATAGTTGCGCGAAGAAATCATTTCGGGCAAGATTTGGTCGGCTGGATCGGTCACCAGCAGTTGCAACACTCCGCTCTGCATTGGCCCGACGCCAAACGCGCCATACAGCTGTGCGGCCGGCGTCTCGATCGAGACCCCGCGATATGGCGCAATGTCCATGATCAGACCGCGTACGCCAGCGGTGAGTTCAATGCTCGTCGGCTTTGGCGCGATCGTGACACAACCGGTCTCTGCGTCGATCGCAGTCAACGTCCCCTCGACCGGTGCAACAGCAGTCCGCGCGCCGCGCCGCGCCAGCACCGTCCCCGCTGCCACGCTCGCACCTACCGGCTGACGCATAGACTGCGGTACGTGTGCCGGCGGCACGATCAACTCACGCGTCACATTCACAAAGGCGAGCGGCTGCGGTACGAGCGCACGCGCGACGATCTCGTCAGGCTCGACACGCTGACCGATTCGCACCAAAATCTCGCCGACGTGCGGCAGCGTACGGTCGACGCGTGCCATCATGCCCGAAACCATTGGGGGTGTGCCGGTTGGGGTGAGTACGGACACGGCAATCTTTCATCAGTGCACAAATACTCCGACCTCTGGTGCTAGTATAGCACAGCGGTACACTGCACGCACTTGCGCGGATGGCGCAATGCGGTACACTAAAGCCGTGCAGACGACGCCAACATTCCTGCGGCGGATTCCCGAGCCGGTCTGGCTTGTGCTGGCCACCGTTGGCGTCGGCGTGCTCGCTGGTGCCACCACATCACTGCTGCCATTCTGGGCGGGTTTCCTCGGCCTGGCAGTGCTTGCCGGCGCTACGCTCGTGCTGAGCGATGTGCGGCTGTGTGCGGCGGCGATGTTTGCGATTGCCACGATCCTACCCTTTGCTACCCTGCCGTTTCGTGCCGTCGTCACACCATCATTGCTCAATCTAGCACTGCTGGCGTTTAGCGCGCTCTGGTTGCTCCAGGTGCTGACGACACCTGGCGCGCGCCTGCGGCTTACCCCACTCGGGCTGCCACTGCTCGGCTTTCTCGGGCTGACGCTCTTCGCGCTCCTGCTCGGCTCGGGTCTCAATCCGGGCTCACAGCTGCTCCACAGTTATTTCAAATTTGTCTGCGCGGTCTTGGTGTTCTTTAGTATCACCCATCTGGTCACCACCGATGCCGATGCGCGCTGGCTGATCCGGGCGCTGATTCTTAGTGGTGGTGTATCAGCGCTGATCGGTCTGGTGATCTATATCACACCGGATGATCTGGCACTGCGGCTACTGGTCGCACTCGGGCGGATCGGCTACCCCGAGAGCGGCCGCGTGCTCCGTTTTGTCGAAGATGACACGGCGGGCATCGAGCGCGCGATCGGGCTTGCGGTGGATCCAAACAGCTTTGGCGGGATGCTGGCACTGGTCGGCGCGTTGGCCGCCACACAGCTGGTAGCCGAACGCCCGGTAATCGCGCGCCGCTGGCTCGCCCCGATCGTCGGGGCGATCCTGCTGGCGTTGTTTCTGACCTACTCACGTGCGGCGCTCGCCGGGATGATCGTGGCCGCGATGTATGTGGCTACCCTGCGCTACCGGCGGCTCTGGTGGGTGATTCTCGCCGCCGGGGCACTGGCCGCGCTGTTGTTTACCGGCCTCGGTGTCGGCGAGCAGTTCATGGTGCGGATCACCGAGGGCGTGCAGTTCCGCGATCAGGCAAATCAGATGCGCCTCGCCGAGTTTGCCAATGCAATCGCGATCATTCAAGCATATCCGGTCTTTGGGATCGGGTTTGGCAGCGCACCCGAGCTCGATCTCACCGCCGGGGTATCAAGTATCTACCTTGCGATCGCGCAGCGCACCGGGCTGGTGGGGCTGGCGGCGTTCCTGGGGCTCATGGCGTTGTTCTTTGGGCGCAGCCTGCGCGCGCTGGCTACGGCCTCTGCTAGCGGGGCTGTCGAGCGCGCATCGTGGCTGGTTTCGCTCCAGGCAGCAGTAGCTAGCGCACTGACGGTCGGGCTGCTCGATCATTATTTTTTCAATATCGAATTTAGCCATATGGCCGCGTTGCTCTGGGGAGTGATCGGCATTGCCACTGCACTCGAAGATCAGTAAGGGTTCACACGTATCTGTGGCCGCGCATGATGGTGTGGTTGCGCAATAGCAAAACGAAGTGCTGTGGTACAATCGCGCCATGCAGAGCAAGTTGAGGACGCATGGAATGTGCTGAAGCGCGCAACCTGATCGACCGCGGTATCCCGACAATCGGCCGCCGCCAGCAGGCAGTGCTCGACCATCATATCACGGGTTGCGCCGATTGCGCCGCGTATCTCGCGCGCGCAGATGCCGCCATGCTCACGACGCTGCTCGGGCAGGATGCACGCCGCAACCCGTACGAAACGCGTACGCTGCGCCAGCCAGTAGTGCTCGCGCCCATCCGCCGTGCTCCATCGCCTGCTGCCACACGCGCGCCACGCCGCTGGCTGCAGATTATGGTAGCAACGATCGGTGTACTGCTGATGCTGGCTGCACTGCGCATTGCGGCACCATTACTCGCATTGCGCCAGAGCGTCGCCGCGATGACGATGCCGACTACAACTCCGGCGCTGGCAATCTCGCCTGTGGTACTGCCAACGGCACAGCAAGCTGTGCCGCTACAAGTGACCACAATTCCCACGCCATCCGAGCCGATACGGTCGGCACCCCTGCCAACGCCCACAGCTGCTGGCTGGCCCACCGCTGCGGCGATCGCAACGCTCACCGCGACGTTTACCCCGCAGCTGGTTGTGCCGATTGCGCCGCTGCTGCTGGCCGGGCCGACACTCATGCCAATCGCGCCACCTGGCGCAGCACCCGCTGCTGGCAAGGCTGTCAACATCCTGCTGCTGGGCGTCGATCGGCGCCCGGGCGAGACCGCCCCGGTGCGCGCCGACACCGTGATCGTGCTCCGGCTCGATCCGGAGCGTCAGCGGGCGGCGCTGCTCTCGCTACCACGCGATCTGGTCGTGTCAATTCCAAATTTTGGCTTTGCACGCATCAATGCGGCGCATGCGCACGGTGAGGTAATCTATGGCCCCGGCGGCGGTATCACCCTGACGCGGCAGACCGTCGGTCAGTTGCTCAATATCCCGATTGACTATGTCGTTCAGGTCGACTTCTCGGGCTTTATCGCCGGGATCGATGCGATCGGCGGGATCACGATCGATGTGCCGACAGCGCTGTACGATGGCCAGTACCCAACGATGGATTACGGCTACCAGGAAGTCTCATTCGCGCCGGGTACGCAGCAGATGGACGGCGCGCGGGCGCTGGTCTACGCACGGATCCGCCACGGCGATAGCGATATCGAGCGAATGCGGCGGCAGCAACTGGTGATGCTGGCGGCGCTTGGCAGGGTTCGCGGCCAAAATATGTTCGGCCAACTCGATGCCAGCGCGCGCCTCGCGAGTTCACTACGCAGCTACGTACGCTTCGATATCCCCGAAGACCGCCTGGTGAGCCTGATCTGGGCGTTTCGTGAAGCGCAGCCAGCCGCGATCGAGCGCTATACACTTGATGCGAATATGATGCAGATGTTCGTTCTTCCGGATGATCCGTATGCAGCCTTTGCTTTACCCGGTGCCATCGAAGAGCTTACTGCGAATCTGATGGGAACCTGATAAGCGTATTAGATATTCGTTTGCATTTTTTAACGTCGTATGATATATTCGTGACATAGGCTCTTCCGATACGTTGCGTGCAGGTTAACACAGATCGTTACTGGCCAATATGGCCAACATTTTCGGCGGTGTGCACGCCAACTAAAACTAAAGGAGTAGTCCATGGTCGAGCAGAGTCGCCCTTCTCCAGCGCATTCGCGCGCAGAGGGCATCGACGCTCTGCAACGGCGTGTTGAGCGCCGCAGATCGCAGCACGAGGCCGTCGCACGGCTAGCGAGTTTTGAGCCGCAGCGCATCCATGAGATACGCACCCGCGCGCAGCAGATGCTCTCGAATATTTCTTCCCGTTTTATCCTGCACACTGTTGTTGCGATCACTATCCCTGCAGCAGTCGCACTAACCCAGATTCAGCCTGGTGTCATCAAGCCAGCCACGCCGATTGTGGTCTCCAGCACCAGTGGCGATTTTGTCGTTCCGGTCGCGCCGCTTGCGATCGATCGCAGTGAGCGCATCGATGATGCCCCGCTCGATGATGGTGAAATTCCCGTACCACTTTCGCTGATTTCGCGCAGCGAGGCACTGGCACCGGTTGTCGTCTCAGGCAGCATCACCGCCGAGAAGGCACATCTCCGCAATGGTCCTGGCACCGCCTATGATGTTGTAGACAAGCTCGAAGCGGGTGCACCACTGCAGATCGTCGGCGTCGCCGGGGACTGGTTGCAGGTGCGAGACCGGATCGATTCGCCGATGCGCTGGATTTCAGCCGAGCTCGTCGAGTTGCCTGAGGGTTCG
>JAYUYF010000317.1:0-1656 GCA_043752605.1 Roseiflexaceae bacterium | reverse complement strand
CCTACGGCATTGGCACCGCCGACCCCGCCCGCACCCAACGCCACAATCTCGCCCGCCGCCACGAGCGCGTGGATCGCGGCGGCGCCCGTGTCTGCCATGATCGCCGCCGCGCGCAGGGTATCCGCGAACGTGCGTGGCTGGCCATCGGCGAGCGCCTGGCGGACGAGATCCTCAGGCGTGCCACGCGCGAGCGCCGCGAGAGCGGCGGCCACCTCGGGTCTGTGGCGGCGATGGCGTGCGGGGTGGGCGTCGATCACGGTACCGCCACCTACCGTCGCGCCGGGCGATGGCCGCCGCACGATCAAGCGGTCGCCGCGCGCCACGGCTATCGGGGCATCGAGCCGCAGTTGTACCCAGCCTTCGTCGCCGGGTGCCAGTCTGTCGCTATCGAGCAACGCGGCGCGGCACGGCACCACGGCAGCGCCCACAAACAGATCAAGCGGGGTATTATGTTCCAGCGCGGCGGCTTCGGTAGGAATTCGCAGGCGGACATCAATTATCACTGTGGGATGCAGGGCACCGGGTGGGGTGAGCACATCACCGCGTGCCAGTTCGTGGTGTGAGATCCCCGCGAGGTTGACAGCGACGCGCGTACCGGGCAACGCATGTTCGACCTTGAGCCGGTGAATTTGCAGGCCCCGCACACGCGCCCGCAGACCACGCGGCACGATCTCGATCTCGTCGCCCACGTGTAGCGGCCCGTCCTGCAATGTGCCCGTGACTACCGCGCCAAAGCCCCCGATCGTGAATGCGCGGTCGATCGACAGTCGCGGCGCACCCTGCGCAGCCGCCCGGCCAGGGAGTTTTAGCAGCAGCGTATCAATCGCGGTGAGCAACGCGGGCAGCCCGGCACCCGTGCGCGCCGAAACCGGCACGATGGTTGCGCCAGCGAGCGTGTGGCCGTGCAGGCGTGTGCGAATATCGTCGGTCACCAGCATCAGCCACTCGTCATCGACCAGATCGGCTTTGGTAAGTGCGACAACACCGTGGCGCACCTCGAGCAGATCGAGGATCGTGAGGTGCTCGGCGGTCTGCGGCATGATCGATTCATCGGCGGCCACCACCAGCAGCGCGGCGTCCACACCACCGATGCCCGCCAGCATATTCTTGATAAAGCGTTCGTGGCCGGGGACATCGACGATACTGACGCGCTGACCGCCGGGTGTAGTGAGCCAGGCGAAGCCCAGATCAATCGTCATCTCGCGGCGCTGCTCTTCGGCCAGCCGATCGGGGTCGATACCGGTCAGCGTCTTGACGAGCGTCGACTTGCCGTGGTCGACGTGGCCGGCAGTGCCGATCACAAACATCAGCTACGCTCGCGCATCCGGCTGTCGTGCTCGATTTGCTTATCGAGCGAGCGCGTCCAATCGCGGTCACCCATCGCCAGACTGCGATATCCCATCCACATCTGGTAGGCCGCACGCTGGACGGGCATCTTGCCGGTGCCGGTGCCCATGCCCGGGATCGCCAGCCGTACGATCCGCTCGGCGGGCTGCGCAACGCTCGCATTGTGTGCATCGGCGGCCAGCAACACCGCGCGCGTGGCGAGGTATGCGTTGACAGTCTCCGACACATCGGCGGGCACGCGCATCGTGGGTGCCACGACGACATAGCGAATGCGGGCACTATTGGTGGGCAGCACGAGCGCCTGGCCGA
>JAYUYF010000316.1:0-1663 GCA_043752605.1 Roseiflexaceae bacterium | reverse complement strand
GCTCGATCGATGCCGCGCAGCGTGCCGCAGCTGAGACATATACCGCTGCCGCGCTCGCCGCGCTCCCCGCCGATGATGCCGCCGGTCTGGTGTTGTTTGGCGCAGATGCGCTCGTCGAGCGCCCACCCGGCCCCGAGCGCACACTTGGCGCACCCACGCTACGGCCGGATGCCAGCGCCACCGATATCGGCGCGGCGCTGCGGCTCGCGGCGGCCCTGATCCCCGAGAGCGACCATGGCCGGATCGTGCTGCTCTCGGACGGTGGTGAGACGCGCGGCGATCTGCGCACGGCGGCGCGTGCGGCGCAACTGCGCGATCTGCCCGTCGATGTCGTGATCGCCGCCGATCCGGTGCGCGACGCACGATTACTTGGCATCGATCTGCCGTCCGCTGCGCGTGATGCCCAGCGCCTGCCATTACGAGTGCGGCTGCTTGCGCCCGATGGTGGTACGCTGCGCGTCCTGGTGGGTACCGATATCGAGCTGGCGCGCGTGGCGGTGGCGGCGTCGGCTGGCGTCCAGGAGCTGCTGATCGATCTGCCGCCGTCACCAGCTGGTTTTACGCGCATCCGTGCACAACTCGATGCGCCGGGCGATGCCGCGCTGCGCAACAACCGTGCCGAGGCGTTCACGCTGGTCAGTGGCCCGCCGCGCGCGCTGATCATCGAGGACAGCACGGGCGAAGCTGCCGCGCTGACGGCTGCGCTCACCGCCGCTGGCTTTGGCACCGATGTCCGCGCACCCGCCGCTGCGCCGACCGGACTGGGTGAATATGCGGGTTTTGATCTGACGCTACTGGTCGATGTGCCACAATCCGCGCTCGATGCGCGCGCGCAGCAGGCGATCCAGCGCAGTGTACGCGATCTCGGCCGTGGGCTGGTGATGGTGGGCGGGCCGCGCAGCTTTGGTGCGGGCGGCTGGCGCGGCACGCCCGTCGAGGCCGCGCTGCCGGTCACGATGGATATTCCCACCACGCTACGCCGCCCGCCGGTCTCGGTCGTGGTAATCATCGATATCTCGGGCAGTATGGCCGCAGATGTCGGCGGGCGCACGCGGCTCTCGCTGGCGGTCGAGGGCGCGCAACGGCTCGCAGACCTGCTGCGCGATGAGGACGAGCTGACGGTCATCCCGTTCGACGATGCGCCACGCGGCACCGTCGGCCCGTTGCCGGGCAGCCGCCGCGCCGAGGCTATCCAGCAACTGGCGGGTGTCTCGGTCGGCGGCGGCGGCATCGATTATCGCCCGGCGCTCGACGAAGCCGCCCGCATCCTGGCAAATACCGATCGTACCGTCAAACATATCATCACACTGACCGATGGCGATGATACCGTGGGCCAGGAGGGGGCGATCAAGCTAATCACGCGGCTGCGCGGCGACGGCGTGACCCTTACTGCGGTATCGATCGGCGATGGGCAGCACGTGCCGTTTATCGCGTCGGCGGCCGAGGCGGGTGGCGGGCGGTTTTTCTTCGCCGATAGTGCGCGTAATTTGCCACAGATCCTGGTCGACGAGACGCGCGCGGTGGTGGAAAATCCGATCGTCGAGGGCGCATTCACACCATTGGTACACGGTTCGCACTCGACGACGCAGAACCTGGCATTTGCCCCGCTCGGCGGCTATGTAATCACCACCGCGCGCCCGACAGCACAGATCCAGCTGAGCGC
>JAYUYF010000315.1:0-1664 GCA_043752605.1 Roseiflexaceae bacterium | reverse complement strand
CCCCCCCCCCCCCGCGACAACAGGAAACACTATGATCCCCAACCGTCTCTACAGCCTGCTCCAGTGCCCGGATTGTGCGGCGCGCGACCTGGTGGTCTACGCCGATGCACTGCACTGTACTCGTTGCGATCGGCGCTATCCGCGCCACGCTGACTACCTGAACCTGATGCCGCAGAGCGCACAGTACGCCTACGTCTCGAAGTATGTCGCTGAAGAAGAGCAGCTCGCCGAGGAGCTCGATTACCGCGACATGGCTCCGCCACTACTGGCGGCCGGCGTGCGTAACCGCGCCCTGGTGCGGATGCTCGATCTGCAACCACACGATATCGCCTTCGACAACGGTTGCGGCAATGGGCGCTTTGCGATCTGGAACGCCGACAAAGTGGCGCTGATGGTTGCGAGCGACCCGGCGACGCTGTTCGCCGATCAGGCGCTGGCGCAGATCGCACTCGCACAGGCCGATTCGCGCACGCTGCCGTTTGCTGACGAGAGCTTTGATAAAGCGTTTTCACTCGATGTGCTCGAACATTTTCCGCTCGACGTGATCGATACCTACCTCGCCGAGACCGCGCGCGTGCTCAAGCCGGGCGGTCGGTTCTTTATCGTCTCGAACACCAGCGATCCCAGCTCGCTCCAGCCGCTCACCAACCTCAGCCGCCGCATTGGTAAGCTGTTTGTGCGCGCCGGGGTCTACGATTTCGAACGCGAGAAGCTGCGCAAATCCGACCATATCAAAGCGTTGCGCACCTGGCGCGAGGTCGAAGCCGCGATCGAACGCGCCGGGCTGCGGGTGGTGCGGGTGGTCTTCTGGAACAGTGTCTTCACCAGTTTTGTCGAGCATGTTTTGATGAAACTGGGCGAGGCGCTGCTTGGCAGGCGGCGGCGCGCGAGCACGCGGAGCAAGGTCGTGACCGATGGCACTGCGCGTGAGATTCGCGCGCGCCACCTCATGCGCAACCGGCTCACCACCAGAGGTGCGAGCTACTACGCGCTGTTAGCGGTGACGATGGTGATGGATCTCGATCTGCTGCTGTTTGGATCGCTACCATCGGGGAGCTACTGTCTGCTCGTCGAAAAGCCACACGAGGGAGCCGCATGATGCCGGAGCTTCGACCACTCGCGCCCGCTGACCTTGATCTGATGGTCGCGCGCGATGCGCAGAGCTTTGCCTCGCCGCCCGGCTCGGCGCGCGACTGGTTTGCACGTTTTCCTGCGGGTGGGTTGCTGGGCTGGTACGATGGCGATACGCTGCTGGCGCAGTGTACCGTCGACCGGGTGCCGATCAGCACTGGGCATGGTGATGCGCCCGCCGCGCTGATCGGCTCGGTGGTCTCGCCGCCCGAATACCGGCGGCGCGGCTATGTGGGTGGGCTGCTGGGGGCGCTGCACCGGCAATTGCGCGCCGAAGGACGGCCATTTGCCCTGTTGCACGCGTTCAAGTCATCGTTCTATGGCCGCTACGGCTACGCCAATGCGTTTGAGCGCCGCACGTACACCGGCGACGCGACGCTGCTGGCGCCATTTCGCACCGCGCGCAGCGGCCGCTTTGTACCCGCCGGGTTTGAGGATATCGCGCAATTTGACCAGCTGTATCAGGGCGCGCTGCGCGGGCGCTTCGGGCTGGTGATGCGCGATGCGGCACACTGGCAGCGTGCGGTGCTCAC
>JAYUYF010000314.1:0-1668 GCA_043752605.1 Roseiflexaceae bacterium | reverse complement strand
ATATTGACAAGGTATATACCGTGATATATACTTCTACTGGAGGTGTAGCATGCAAACAGCGAAGCTCTTTCAGAACGGCCGTTCACAGGCCGTACGTTTACCAAAGGAATTTCAGTTCGCTGGCGATGAGGTGCTTATTCACAAGCATGGCGACGCGGTGATCCTGGTTCCCTATGAGAAGTCGTGGGAAATCTTTCTAGCAGGTGTACAGGCATTTAGCGATGACTTTATGCATGACGGGCGTGATCAGGGTGCCGACCAGGGGCGAGAGGCGTTCTAGTGTATCTGCTCGACACAAATATCTGTATCTTCACAATCAACAAACGTCCAGAAAACGTCTTACAGGCCATTCGACAGCATATGCTAGCTGGTCTGTTTATATCGACGCTTACAATTGCTGAACTTGAATATGGCGTGGAGAACAGCAATCAGATCGAACGTAACCGGATCGCGCTGCTACAGTTTATCTCAATTTTTCAGGTGCTGGCTTTCGACGATGCAGCGGCAATTCACTATGGTCGATTGAAGAGCAAACTCAAGCGCGCAGGTCAACGCATCGGTCCGATCGATATGTTGCTTGCAGCACAGGCGCTCGCGGCTGATCTCACCATGGTAACGAATAACGGCAACGAGTTTGCGCGTGTCGGAGGCTTGCGGCTCGCAGACTGGTCGTTGCCCTGAGTTAGCCGTAGTGCAAATCTGGCCCTGGTTTGGGATGACCGAAGAAAACTGGCCACAGGCACGCGGCCCAGCAGATTGGCAGCAGCACCGGCATCGCGTAGCCACCGATCAGAGTCAACCCAAACCAGCTCACAACCGCCAGCACGCGGGTGCGCGGGGTATGCGCCCAGAGCAGCGCCAGCGCCGGGAGCAGTATCACCGCGTGGTGATCCCAGACGATCCGCGCGACGATGAATGGCACGAACATGCTCGCCGCCAGTGCCAGCCGCAACGGCACCGCCGGCGCGCGCCAGAGCGTGAGTAGCACGATCGGGAGTGCGATCAGCAGTTGCGGCACGATCGTCGGCGCATCGGTGAGCGCATAGACGAGGCCGGTGAGCGAGCGCCAGCCCGCATCGGCGCGTGGGCTGCGTACGGCCGCCAGGCTGCCTTGTACCCAGGCATCGCGCCCGACCAGTGGCAGGGTAGACGCCACGACCGCCACCGCCACCAACCCGGCGGCCGCCACAGCTCGCCACTGGCGTACACGCGCCAGCACGACCAGTGTCAGCGCGGGGGTGATCTTGAGCATGGCACCCAGCGCCAGCGCAATGCCCGCGCTCCAGCGCCAGCACCCCCAGCAGTAAACAGATCGTGAGGAAGCCGTTGATCTGGCCTTCGTACGCGGTTTGCCACGCTGGGAGAAACAGCACGACCGCCACGGTGGCCACGCGCCAGCCGAGATACGATTTCAACAAGGGAATGAGCACCACCAACGAGCCGACGACCAGCGTGAGCCAGATCGGTGTGAGGATGTCGAGCGGTATGTTTGCAATTGGTGCGAGCACGATCGCGAGCAACGGTGGGTAGAGGTACGGTGGCGCGGTCGGTGCGACCTGTGGTGCGGTATAGAGATTGGTGCCAGCGACGACCGCGCGCGCAGCACCATAGTAGGCCAATGCATCGCGCCCGAGCGGGATGCCGCGCCCGAGCGAGATCGTGAGATAC
>JAYUYF010000313.1:0-4486 GCA_043752605.1 Roseiflexaceae bacterium | reverse complement strand
GCAGCAACTACCGCATTGTCAAGGGTGCCGCTCCGCCGCAACATCTCGACAGCATTGCTGATCGCAATGCCTTCATCGGTGCAGCGTTTGAGCCAGCGCACCAGTGCGACTTCGCGCGGTGAGTAGAGCCGATGCCCGTGCGCCGAACGATCGGGCTGCGGTACGCCATAACGCTGCTCCCAGGCGCGCAACGTCGAGACGTTGACACCCGTCTGCTGTACAACGGCTTTGATGTTGTAACATGCGCTATTTGAAAGGGCGGCGAGCTGGGTAAACGCTTCGTGCATGGTGCAATCCTTCCGGCAACACCACAAAGCATGGTTGTCTGCCGATAAGTTAGAGGTAGAAAGATTTGCGTTCGTCGATATTGTATGTGTTATGGTTGGCAAAGTCAATCACACTTCCTACACAGAACCTCCACACACAAATGCGCCTTTTGTGTAGCTTGTGTCGAAGATTTGTGCAACAAATATGTAATTTATTTTATTGACATTGACCGCTTACTAACAGTATAATCGTGAGCAACCCGGCAAATTACGCTTGACACTCAGCCTCCGGCTTCGCAGATGCAAAGCCTGAAGAGCGTGTTAGAAGGCACTCGAACCGGGAAGGGAGGTGAACGAACATGGTAGAACGACCGAACAATGACATGGTCGATGATCGCTGGAAGCCGCTATTCAACAATGAGGAATGGCTGGCGCACGGGATCGTTGTCCGCGCGACGTACGGTTTCCTGGCGATCGCCGTTGTGGCGCACATCCTGGTACTGATCTGGAACCCGTGGCTGCAAGGACCGGGCTAGACATCATGGAGGATTTACAATCATGAACAAGACATTTGACTTCCGAACCGTGATGTACCTGTACACGATCCTGGGGATCGTCATAGCGCTACTAGTGCACTTTATTGTGCTGAGCGCACCGGGCTACAACTGGTTCCTCACCGGCAAGTAGGGTTGACCCTGATGGCGATCATTCGAGCGCGAGGTTAATCTCGCGCTCGTCGCCATCTTTTGCGCAGGCCGCGACCCGTCAGCGTGAACGAGAAAGCGAGAGCCCACATGTCCAGTATGGCACGCGAGCTGGTACTGCAGCCCGATGGAGACATCCGTCCGGCGGCGGGGAGCGACCAGGCAACCGAAATTCCGTTTTCGATTATGGAAGAATTTTATAAGCGGCCAGGCAAGACGCTCGTGGCGCGTGTTTTTGGCATCGAACCGCTTGATTTCTGGTTCGGGCCGTTTTATGTCGGTCTTTCGGGCGCGATCACTATGCTTGGTGTAGTGCTCGGCGTCATTTTTTATCTCTATGAAGCGATTGTTATCGAGGGTACGCTCAACTTGCTGGCGGTACGGCTCGATCCGCCGCCGATCGCCAATGGTCTGGCGCTGGCACCGGCCGGTAGCCCGGGCTTCTTCTGGCAATTGACGATGATCTCGGCCACGATCGCCTTTGTGGGCTGGCTGTGGCGTCAGGTCGATATCTCGCTGAAGCTCGACATGGGTCTCGAGGTGCCAATTGCATTTGGTGCGGTCGTCACCAGCTGGATCACGTTACAGTGGCTGCGCCCGATCGCGATGGGCAGCTGGGGCAATGGCTTCCCGCTTGGCATCACACACCACCTGGACTGGGTGTCGAATATTGGCTACCAGTACTACAATTTCTTCTACAATCCGTTCCACGCGATTGGTGTCTCGCTATTGTTCGCCTCGACGCTGTTCCTCGCGATGCACGGCTCGGCGATCCTGAGCGAGGCGCGCCGCGACATTGGCGGGCACAACATCCACGTCTTCTGGCGCAATATCGTCGGCTATAGCATCGGCGAGATCGGCATCCACCGCGTAGCTTTCTGGACGGGCGCGGCATCGGTGCTCTTCGCCAACGTCTGTATCTTCCTCTCCGGCACGTATGTGAAGGATTGGAATGCGTTCTGGGGCTTCTGGAATCAGTTGCCGATCTGGAGCGGATTTAGCATCGGCTTTGTGCTGATCGGTGTTGGGCTGGTCTTCTCGCGCCGCGGTGACCCGCAGCCGCCGGTCGACCTGGACGGTGCCGAGTTTGGCCGCGGTCTCGAGGGGAACCTGGGCAAGCCGCTGTATATCCGTCTGATGGATCGGTTCCTCGGCAGCGGGCAAGTGCTGCCGCTGTACCTGGGGTACTGGGGCGCGGCGTCGATGGTATTCTTCGGTGTCACGGGGTTCATCATCCTCTCAGAGTATTTGCGGATCGTCGGTTATAACCCGATCGTCTTCCTGCGCGATTTCCCGTCGCTGGCGATCTTCCCGCCGGTGCGTGAGTTTGGCCTGTGTATTGTCGGCTGCGTCACAACTGTCAATGGCATGGAGACGCAACTCGGCTGGTACAACGGTGGTGCCTATCTGGTTGCCACGTTCTTCCTACACTTGAGCCTGCTCACCTGGTGGATGCGGCTCTACACGCGCGCCAAGGCTACGGGCGTTGGTACGCAGCTGGCCTGGGGCTTCACTGCCGCGCTAGCGCTGTACTTTGTCATCTATCTTATCCGCCCGATCATTATCGGCAACTGGTCGGAGGCGGCCGGGCACGGGTTACGCGCCATTCTGGACTGGACGAATTATGTCAGTATCCAGACCGGCAATTTCTATTACAACCCGTTCCACATGATCTCGATCTTCTTCTTACTTGGCTCGACGCTGTTGCTGGCGATGCACGGCAGCACGATCATCGCCACTTCAAAGTGGAAATCCGAGTTTGAGCATACCGAGATGCTGGCCGAAGGCCCGGGTACTCACCGCGCGCAGCTGTTCTGGCGCTGGATTATGGGTTGGAACGCCAACTCGTACAATATCCACCTGTGGGCCTGGTGGTTTGCTGCACTCTGTGGGTTCAGTGGCGCGATTGGACTGCTGCTGAGCGGTACATTGGTCAATGACTGGTTTGCGTGGGCGCAATCGGTTCGGATCGTCGCCCCGCTCGACAATCCCGACTGGGCGCAGTACGTATTCAAATAAATTGCTGCGCGCACTGGGCCAGCCAGTGCGCGCACCTGTCGGCGCAGCTGCCGTGAGAGAGGAACTGGCGCAATGTCACAATCATCCACACCGATTGGCCCACCGATGCTGACACCGCGCACCGTTTACATCCTGATCTGGATGGCGATGGCAGGTCTGTTTGCCGGTGGCACATTTGTGATTGTCTGGTGGATCTATAATCAGCTACAGGCTCAGGCACCCGCACCTGCGCCGCCTTCGCCGGTGTATGCCGCCTACAGCAATCTGCCGAGCAATTATATCAAGCCCGAGTCGCTCGCCGCGATGACGGCCTATACCAACGCCAACCCACAGCCGCAGAATGTTCAGGTGTTGACGGGCTGGACGACAGCGCAGATCAGCAGTTACATGGTTTCGCAGGTCTCGGGTGGGCTCAAGGTTGATTGCTCATACTGTCACAACATTGCCAACTTTGGTCAGGAAGAAGGCTATCCAAACGCGGTGAACAAGACCAAGGCGCGCGCGATGATGTTGATGTCGGCCGATCTCAACAAAAATCACGTCGCCAAGTTGCCGACATCGGTTGGTGCGTATGAGGTCACCTGCGCGACGTGTCACAACGGCAAGCCACAATTCGAGACCTACCCCGCCAAAATTCAGAATACGCTGCCAGCCGCGTACCGGCTGCCGCTCAATCTCGATTATCCGGGTGGGCTGGTGGTCACCGGGCGCGATGATGTCGGCCTCGAAGATGTGACACTCAACCAGCAAACGATGTACCACATGAATGTCAGCCTCGGCCAGGGTTGTACGTTCTGCCACAACGCACGGTACTTCCCGAGCTACGAAGTTGACCAGAAGCAATATGCGTCGTGGATGCTCCAGATGTCAAAGCACATCCAGGAGACCTACGTCGCACCGGGTGGCCGCGCTTCCGAAGGTATCATGGCTGGCAAAACGCCCTCGTGCTGGATGTGCCATCAGGGGGCACGCGTCCCGCCGGGTGCGGCGCGACCGGGCCAGGCACCGCCGCAGCTCTCAGCGCGGCCTGAGCAGGCTGCTGTGCCTGCCCAACCGTAGCCCACCAGATGCTCCCGGTACCATGCGTTGTGGTACCGGGAGACCATCACAGCCGGTGGAACCTTGCTCTGCATAGCCGCAGGAGCTACCAATGACATCCAGTGAGAGCAATCGCGGCTCGCGTTTCCGCCCGCTTTTACTGGCCCGTGCCTGGATCGCCCGCTACCCGGCAGCCGTCTTCTGGCTGCCCGTTTTGCGCCTCGGCCTCTTCCAGTTCGGGCTCGGTGTGGCGCTCGCGCCGATCACCGGCACCCTCAACCGTGTCCTGATCACCGATCTGAAAGTTCCGGCGGTCGCAGTTGCCTTTCTGATCGCGCTGCACTTTTTTGTCTCACCGATTCGCATGCTGATCGGCTATCGCTCGGATCGGCAACGCGCGATCGGGCGCTGGCGGACGCCGTATATCGTGCTGGGTGGGATGCTGACGTACGGTGGGCT
>JAYUYF010000312.1:0-1676 GCA_043752605.1 Roseiflexaceae bacterium | reverse complement strand
ATCGCCGCGACCGCCGAACATCTGCGCGCGGCCGTCGAGCTCATGGAACAGAGTACAGCCGCCGAGGAACTGGTAGCCACGCTGGTCGAGCTGATCGCCAGCAAACGGCTCAGGGTGCGTGTCTACAATCGTGGCCGCCTGCACGCCAAAGCCTATATCTTCGATTACGCCCAGAGCTACGATGCGGCAGGGCGTGCCCTGCCGCGCACCGAACCGGGCGTTGCGATCATCGGCTCGTCCAATTTTACCCTCAGCGGCATCAGCCACAACACCGAGCTGAATGTCGTCGTACACGGTGCCGACAACCACGCGCAGCTCACCGGCTGGTTCGAGGAGATCTGGGCCGAATCGGATGATTTTGACGCCGCGCTGATGACCGAGTTGAAACAGTCGTGGGCGCTGGCCACCCCCAGCCCCTACGATATCTACATGAAGACGCTCTACACGCTGGTGCGCGACCGGATCGAAGAGGCCGACCAGGGCACGTTTCTCTGGAACGACGATATCACCGCGCAGCTCGCCGAGTTTCAGCGCGTCGCGGTGCGCCAGGCGATCCAGACAATTGCGCGCTACAACGGCTGCTTTGTCGCCGATGTTGTCGGCCTGGGCAAGAGCTATATCGGTGCGGCGATCATCAAGCATTTCGAACGTGTCGAACGCGCGCGCGCGCTGATCATCTGCCCCAAACCGCTGGAGCAGATGTGGGTGCGCTACAACGAGGTCTACCAGCTCAACGCGCACGTCGTCTCGCTCGGGCTGCTGCGTTTCGATGATCATGGGCAGAACCCGCTGTTGCAGGATGTGCGTTTTAAAGACCGCGATTTTGTGCTGGTAGACGAAAGCCACAACTTTCGCAACGCCGGCTCGCAGCGCTATACCATTTTGCAGCAGTATCTCGAAGGCAGCGGGCGGCGCTGCGCGCTGCTCTCGGCCACGCCGCGCAACCGCGATGCATGGGATATCTACAACCAGATCCGGCTGTTTCACAGCGGCGATACCACGAATCTGCCGATCGACCCACCACACCTGGCACAGTATTTTACGCTGATCGCCGAAGGCCGCCGCCAGCTGCCCGAGCTGCTCGCGGCGATCCTGGTGCGGCGCACACGCAGCCACATCCTGCGCTGGTACGGCTACGATGCCGATACCAACGAACGGATCGACCCTGACCAGATCGGGCTCTACCGTGCCAACCAGCGCCGCGCGTATGTTGAGGTCGGCGGGCGCAAACAGCAATTTCCCAACCGCAACTTGCAGACAGTCGAATACAGTATCGAGGAGACCTACGCCGGGCTCTATGACCAGCTGCGCGCTGCGATGGGTGGCAGCGGCGCAGACGGCGCACCGACCGACCGTACGCTCACCTACGCGCGCTACGGTATCTGGCGCTATGTCAAGCCCGGCAAACGCCAGAAGGCACCGTACACCGATCTGCAGCGCGCGGGGGCCAACCTGCGCGGCCTCATCCGTACCATGCTCTTCAAGCGGTTTGAATCAAGCGTCCACGCCTTCCGCGAGACGCTGCGCCGCATGCTGACGACCCACCGCGCCTTCCTGGCCGCAATCGCGCAGGGTGTGGTACCAGCGGGCGAAGAGGCCACCGCCCTGTTGCACGAGGCCGACAGCTACGATGAGACTGCGCTGGTCGACGCGTTGCGTGCAGCGAGCGCGCGCTA
>JAYUYF010000311.1:0-4506 GCA_043752605.1 Roseiflexaceae bacterium | reverse complement strand
TGCCCAGAATAACATAATTGGTGCTTGAGTAGTCCCAACGACCCGCTGCCTGCGGGGCAAACAACGTCTTCTGTTGCCCCGCATACTTCACCAGTTCGGCCGGTTGCCAGCGCCGCGCGGGATCGCTGTAGGCTTTGGACTGCATCCGCTGATCTTCAAGATAATCGTAGAGACCGGTTGTATGTTGTAACAACGCACGTACCGTCATCCGTTCAGCGCCCGGCACAATCTCGGGAAACCAGTCGCTGAGCGGCTGGTCAAGCCGTACTTTACCTTCGTCGACCAGCTGCATGATAACTACTGCGGTAAAGATTTTGCTGATCGATGCGATCCGCATCCGCGTGTCAGGCGTCATCGCCGGGCCACCTGCGCCGCGCGCGGCGACACCTGCCACACCCTGCCACGGCGCGCGCCCGGGGATCCGTACCGTCACCGAGACACCCGGAATACTACCATCCGCCACGGTATTATCCAGCACACGTTGCACTGCGGCGGCGGTCGTAGCATCGATCGGCGGCAATGTGGGTACTGTGGTGGCAGCAACTGTAGGCACCGTACTGGGTGTTACGCTCGCCACCGTTGTGCTGGACGGTACAGCGGTCACCGTCGTCAACGGCGTTGTGCTGGCAGCAGGCAACATTGTTGTGCCAGGTGCAACCGTCGAGAACGCAGCAGGATCAATCGTCACCGTCACTGCGACCGCCACTTCACCCGAGGTCGCGCCGGGCAACTGGCCCGTGCCGCCGGTGACGGGCAGCGAGGAGCTACACGCGGCGGTCACCAGCACGAGTGTGAGCGCCACAAACATACCGCGCGCTGGCATGCCACTAGGTGCGCGCGTCTGCAACGCGTGGATAATCCGTTGTGGCCACTGCGTGAGGCTACCAGTACGGAGTGGCTGCTCAATATAGCGGTACGAAAGCTCGGCGAGCAGCACAATCAGGCTGACGCGCAGCGCAAGAAGTGGCAGACCATCAAGCGCGGTATCAATGCCGGGGCGCGTCACAATGATGATCGGCCAATGCCAGAGATAGAGCCCGTACGAGCGAACCCCAATCCAGCGCATAACCTGGCCGCTCAGCAAAGCGGGCATGAGGCGCGCACCGCTGTGGGTGGCGGCCACGATGACGGTACAGGTCAGCAGTGCCACCAGCACAAATCCGCCCTGATACAACCAGGGCGTCTGTGCATCGATTGTCACAATCAGCAGCACCAGCGCAGCCAGTGCCAGCAGCCCACCAATATCAGCTGCGCGCCCGTGCACAGCACGCGTATGAAGTTGCGGCTGCGGACGCCAGATCAGACCCAGCGCCGCGCCAAGCAGCAGTCCGCTGGCGCGGGTATCAGTGCCATAATAAATGCGCGACGGATCGCTGTCGGGCTGATAGAGCGAAATACCCAGCAACAAACTCGCAATCGCACCGATGACGGTCGCAGCAAGCAGGCCACGCCGACCAATATAGCGAATACCGAGCATAAACAAAACAGGCCAGATTACATAAAATTGCTCTTCGACCGCCAGCGACCAGAGATGCTGCAGTGGTGATGGGCGCGCGAGCGGATCGAAGTACGGACTGCCGACGGCGAGCAAATGCCAGTTGGTGATATACACGAGCGATGCCAGCGCATCCGCACCGATCGCGGTAAATTCGTCGCGCAGGGCAATTGCCGCAAAGATCAACACCACCAGCAACACAAGAAACAGTGCTGGCAACAGACGCCGCGCACGGCGGATCCAGAAACCGCGCAGATCAATGTTGCCACTGGTTTCCCATTCGGCGAGCAGCAATGACGTGATCAAAAAACCGCTGATGACAAAAAACGTTTCGACACCCAGAAAGCCACCATTAAGACCAATCCCGGCGTGATACGCGATCACTGCCAGCACCGCCAGCGCTCGCATACCATCGAGACCCGGCATATACCCGACTTTTGCCGCCACATGCGGCGCAGAAACCACGCGTGTTGCGACCTCGCCAATTGTTGCTCGCCCCAGCGCCATATGCCACCTGCCTGTCTGTGTGATGTATCTCTATCATAAGGCAAGAATCGTGCACGCGTGCAGGCATAGCAGGTGAGGACATTGTGAGTCATATGCGGCGTGACGTGCGCGCTGCGGGTATGGTAGGATACAGCTATTCTGTCGATCGGGAGCAACTATGACGCACCTCTCCGAGCAGCCGCATCGGCGCTACAATCCGCTCACGCGCGAATGGGTGCTGGTCTCACCACATCGTACCAAACGCCCGTGGCAGGGCCAGATCGAACCGCCCGCGCGTGACGCCCGCCCGCAGCACGATCCTGCATGCTATCTGTGCCCAGGCAACGCGCGCGCGGGCGGCGAGCACAATCCTGACTATGGCAGCACATTTGTTTTTGATAATGACTACGCTGCGCTGCTGCCCAACGCCGAGGGGCTAACGTGGGACGCCGGCGCTGCGGGAGGGTTGCAGCTTGAAGCGGTGGCCGAACGTGGACTCTGCCGCGTGATTTGTTTCTCACCACGCCACGATCTGACGCTGGCCGAGATGACGACCGAAGAAATCCTGCCGGTCGTCGAGATCTGGACGACTCAGTATCAGGAACTCGGCGCGTTGCCGTACATTGGCTACGTCCAGATCTTCGAAAACCGTGGCGCGATGATGGGCGCCAGCAACCCGCATCCGCACGGGCAGATCTGGGCCAGCGAACATGTGCCGCTCATCCCTGCGCGCGAGACGGAGAGCCAGGCCGAGTATTTCACCAGCCACGGCCGCTCGCTGCTCAGCGATTACCTGGCAATCGAGACTGCGCGCGCCGAGCGGATCGTGTGCGAGAACGACCATTTTGTGGCGCTGGTGCCGTTCTGGGCGGTCTGGCCGTTCGAGACGCTGGTGGTCAGCCGCCGCCACATCGGCGCGCTGCCCGAGTTGACCGCCGATGAGCAATATGCGTTCGCCGCGATCCTGCGCCGTGTTACCACTCGTTATGACAATCTGTTCCAGACAAGCTTTCCGTATTCGATGGGCATCCATCAGCGCCCGACTGACGGTGCAGCGCACGCTGGCTGGCATCTGCACGCGCATTTTTTGCCGCCGCTGTTGCGCTCAGCCACAGTACGCAAGTTTATGGTTGGCTTCGAGTTACTGGGCGAGCCGCAGCGCGATCTGACGGCCGAGCAGGCGGCGGCGCGGCTACGCAATTGCGCCGAGATCCACTACCGGCACGCAGGAGAAGGGCAGCAGTCGTGATTGGGGCACGCGGGCCGCGCCGCATCGCGGTGCTCTCGGACATTCACGGGCACCTGCGCGGGCTCGAAGCCACCGCCGAGGATATCGCCGTCTGGGCTCCTGATCGCGTGGTGGTGGCGGGCGATATCGTGAATCGCGGTCCGCTCTCGGTCGATTGTCTGGCATTTGTGTTGGCGCGCGTAGCGGATAGCGGCTGGCACTTTTTGCGCGGCAATCACGAGAGCTATGTGATCAACGTCGCCAACGGCGAGCCCGCGATGATCGGCTTGATGGAAGTGGTGCGGCAGAGCGTGATCTGGACTTACCAGCAGCTTGGTTCGGTCGCGCCGCTGATGACGCTGCTGGATCGGCTCGCGTTCGCCGGGCCAGATGGCGGCGAGGTGCGGATCGTCCACGGCTCGATGCGTGGTGAGCGCGACAATGTGCTGGCCGATGCCACGGATGAACTCTTGCGCGAGCAAATCGCGCCCGCGCCGACGCTGTTTTGCTGTAGCCACACCCACCGTGGCTTTGTGCGCCGGCTCGATCAGACGCTGGTCGTGAATACCGGTTCGGCCGGATTACCGTTCGATGGTGACCCGCGCGCCTGCTATGCACGGCTGGAGTGGGACGAAGCGGGCTGGTCGGCCACATTACAACGCGTAGCGTACGACCGGGCGCAGGCAGAAATCGATCTGTTTGCCAGCGGCTTTATGGCGTCGACCGGTCTGTTTGGCATGATCGTGCATCGCGAGTTGCAGACCGCGCGGCCGATGGTCGGCGGCTGGCTCTACGGCTACCAGGAGCGCGTGGCGGCGGGCGAGATCAGCGCCGAAGAGGCCACCGCCGCGTTCCTGGCCGCGAACACATAGCGATGCAACCGGTCACCGGAGCGACGCAGCATGCTGTGTCGCTCCGGTGACCGGTTGCGCGTGTGTCGCATCAGGGTACTTGCTGGTCACGCGCATGGGCCGTAGCCGTGGCAAACGTGTCCTGCCACAGTCGTGTACCAGCTACATTCTGTTTTTCTGCCCCATCAAGCGCCTTAATGAGCGCGGGGACAAATTCCGCCGAAGTATACCGTACCGTTTTATCGATCGCCAGCGGGTCGATCGTCGCAAAGCCGCCAATCGTACCATTTGGTAGGAGGTTGATAAAATACTCCTGGGCATTTTCTTCGAAGATGATAAATCTGATGTTGGATTGCGGGATTACCACGAGGCGCGCGCGGTTCGATGCCTTGGCGACATACATGCTCGCTGCCGCCAGTACGCTGGCATACGGGCCACCGGCTCCT
>JAYUYF010000310.1:0-10693 GCA_043752605.1 Roseiflexaceae bacterium | reverse complement strand
GGATAGGTGTGCGGTCAAGCACCGCAGTATCATAGGGTTTCATCAGATAATTGTACCACATCGCGTGTACGTATGACGGTTTTTAGACAGCCTCTTAGAGTCTTCTCAATTTAAGGTAAAGAGTGCTAGTATTTGTGTTCCTAGAACCATCGAAGCCTCTCGTCTGATACAAAACTATATGGCTCTCTGACGCTATAAATACCCAGTTGAGATAAACTCTAGTGAGCGCCTGTGTAGCTCAATTTTGTTTCTGTTGAAGCTTATTTTAGAATAAGATGACGCTTCTTTTCATAATCCGTATTACTTCTACCCGTGCCTTTTTATGAATATCCAAGAATACAATAAGGAATTTGGTGAACTCATGATTGTCAAAGTTCGTCATATGGGCAAAAAATTCAATGGTGCCTTGCATATTTTCGTTTTGGAGTGAAGCAGTCATTACGAAATCTTGTTCTGATACTTTTCTCTCCTGTCCTAAATGTAAATAAGCTCTATCAAACGATGTTTCAAGCGTATTTCCGGTTTCTCCAGCTGTAACAATATAGCGACAGCCGCTCAGTATCAACTGCCGTCCTAGTTCTTCTGCTTTTACTGCTGAGATAGGGGCGTTGTTCCAAACGAGACTAACATAATATTCTGCAGGAAACGGCGTTGCAAATTCACTTAAGGAACTTACACGCGTTGTGTAGAATACGCGCCCGAAAACATCCTCGGTTACTTTTCGTAGCTTCATAGTGGTAGCGTACAAGCTAAATGATACCTTGTCAACATTGTTGTGATGGCTCATTGAGCGGCCTAACATGTGATTCGACGGAACCAGATCCGCGAACGCTTCCCGCCGCGAACTGGCGCACCTGGAAGGTTAGGCGGACAGTATTCCGTCTGACACGCCAGAGTTCGGCCGACTGTGGCTGATGTTTGTTCCGTCTAACACCCCTCACGGGCTATTATCCCACAGGTTGCGCGTATTTTCTGGCGATCTCGTGCGGTATGTTACACGGATGCCCCGGTGGACGTGTTTACCTGATGGAAATCTCCAGGTACAGCACGCAAAGATGTTGCTCGACGAGCTACGCGATAGCATGCGTACTCAGCAGTATGCTTCCGCCTCGCCACAGGGCATGGAACCGTCGATGCACTGGCGCAGAAGTACCTAACACCGATCCGTAGCATGGCATACTGCGACGACATCGGATCCTTCGGCTGCGCCGCAGTGTGACAACGACGGCTGCGCTCCCCGCTTCGCGCGGGGGAATGCTTCGGCCCTACGGTGGGCACCCCCTCACCGTGTCACCCGATCATCGCCGCCGGAACACACCGCGCCGTACCGCAATCTCGATCGGCCAGAGCAGTGCGGCCGCGCCGAGCAGCGCGATCCGCAGCCACGGCGTGTCCACCGGCAACACGGGTGCCTCGCGCGCTGTGGTCAGCGCCGCTGCATCGCGCTCGCTGCCACCCGTGGCGGTGCGGATCGCGGCCAGCAATGCCGTGCCATTGGCCGGGTCGCGCGGCAGATATTCGTCGGCGTAGCCACGCGCAAAGCCGACGCGCGTGGAGCGTAGCGCACCTTCGTGTGCCTGGCGCACCTCGATCGCGTAGGCTCCCGCTTCGGCCAGCACCAGCTCCTGCGCATAACGCCCGGGCGCGACCTGTGGCAGCGTCAGCGTGCGCGAGGTGCCATCCGGCAAGGTGATGATCGCCTGGGTATCGGCCAGATCGAGCGGCTCGCCGCCAACGCCCACCGCATCGGCGATCAGCGTCGCGTTGCCCGCCGCCCCAGCGACGACGCGGGCGCGCAACGGGCCGGCGTCGGGCTCGGGGAGCGTGTAGCGCACGATGCCAGACCAGAACTGGCCATATGCGTCCCACGAGGCCCAGTTGGGAGCCCACGGTTCCTCGATACTGGGTGCCCAGACGACGGCACGGCCCAACCCGTATTGCCAGGCCGCCAGCACAGGGTCACCATCGGGCGATTGCAGCACCACCTCGGCCTCGGGCCGCGCGGTCGTCGCGGCGTAGCCAGCCAGCCGCGGTAGTTCGTTGGCGGTAAAATCGCGCAGTGTCGCGTGCGGCTGCTCTTGCTCGGCACGAAACACGCCTTCGACCTGCGGCTCGGCGCGCGCAATCTTGCTCTCGGCGAGCGTGAGGCGCGGGATATCCTCCGGGCTGGCGGCAAAGTAATAGCGCCCGGCCCCCCATGTTGCCAGCTCCTGCAGCAGCTCGGTATCCGAATCGATCCCGATCGCGATCGACGAGAGCGTGATCCCGCTGGCGCGTGCCTGCTCGATCAGCGCGCGGAAGGCCGGTCGTTCATCGCTAAACGATCGCCCATCGGTCAGCAGCACGACGTGGCGGATGTTGCCCGGTGCCTGCGCCAGTGCAGGGAGCCCGGCATCGAGCGCCGCGTAGATATCGGTGCCACCGCCAAGCGGGATGCTGCCGATCGCATCTTTGAGCTGTGCCAGCGCGGCGGCATCATCGATCGGCTGGATCGGTGCCACCCACTCGGGCGAGACATCAAATGCCAGCACACCCACGCGGTCGCCCGGCTTGAGCGCCTCGGTCGCCAGCATCGCGGCCTCTTTGGCCATCACAAATTTTGAGCGTCCGCCCTCGGGACCCATACTGGCCGAACGATCGATGATCATGAGGATGGTCGCTTCACCACGATCCGGGCGCGGCGGTGGCTCCATCGTCACCGGCAGCGCCGCCTCGAGCGGCGTTCCGGCATAATCGCCGAGCGTCAGGCTCGACCTGCCACCGGTCACGGTCAATCCGTGGCCCTCGCTGCGCACAAATTCGCGTAGCGCCGCCATCTGGTCGAAGTTGAGCACGGTGGCCGGCAGATCGATCAACACCACGCCGTCGTACGGGTTGAGTTGGTCGATCGCGGTCGGCAGCGCGGCAGCCGTGATCAGTTCGACGTTCGCGCCCTGGGTACGCAGGGCGTTGCGCAAAAATGCGCCGTTGCCGGGTCGCTCTTCGACCAGCAGAATATTTGGTGCCGGGCCAACAACGACCGTGCTGGCCGCGCGGTTATTTTCGGGAATCGCATCGGGCGCACCACGCACATCGGCCTCAAGCGTGAGCACACCCGTCTGACCGGCAGTGCTCTCGTAGGTCACGCGGTTCTCGCCTGGTTGGAGCGCAACTTCGCGGGTCTCGGCCGCGTCACCCGACACGCGGATCGCGATTTGCGCGCTTGTCGCTTCGCTGGCACCGATCACAATCGTTGCGGCAAACGCCTCGCCCTCGCGCAGTGCGACGGGTGCCTCGATCCGCGCCAGCCAGATATCGGCGCGTGGTGCCGCCGCAAGCGATACGGTATCGACGGTAATTCCCGCGATCGCCAGTTCGCGCGCGGCGGTCAGCGCATCGGCAGTGGTCGCCAAGCCATCGGAGATCAGTACCACCTCGCCGCCTGCACCAAGCGCGCGCGCGCTACGCAACGCCGCGCCGATGTCGCTCCCGGCAGGATCGGGTGTGGCATCGCCGCCCACGATATCGGCCCCAAATAGCACGATCCGCGTGCGCGCGCCGTAGCCCTGGCTCAGATTACGCGCGATCGTCCGCGCTGCGGCGCGCTGCTCGGGGCTCAGGCTGCCCGATTGGTCGACGAGCACGACGACCGGGAGCTGCGACGGCGCCATGGTTCCCAGCACCGGATCGGCGATCGCCGTGACGATCAGCGTGACCATCAGGAGCCGCAAGCCGAGCGCCGCTGTGGGCAGCCGCCGTTTGCTCGTAACCCACAGCCCGATGAAAATCGGCAGCAGGACGAGGAGCAGCAACAGCTGTGGTGAACGAAAGACCATGTGTTTATCCTTGTGCGGCAACCGGGCGGCGGCGCTGCACCAGTACCCATTCGCCGAGTAACAACAACAGCGCCACCAGCGCGGGCCAGATCCAGATTTCGGCGCTGCGCGGCGAGCCGCTGCGGCCGGTCGTCAGGAGGGTAAATACAGGTTCGGCCCGCGGTCGCAGATCCGATTCGGCCTGTGCGCCTGCGTTTGTGCCAAACTGTGCGATCACGCTTTCACCCGCAGTAATACGATACAGGCCGGGCGATCGCGGTGCGATAAACCCGCCGCTGGCGATGACCAACGGCTCATCATATTGCGCGCCGATCAATCGCAGTGCGCTGGTACCCGCCGGAACGGCAAACGGCACAAACTGACCGCTCGCTACCGTGGACGGGATCGGGGCGGGCAACAGATCGCGCACGCTGCGCGCGGTGAGCAACGGAAACGCCAGCCGGCTCGTCAGCGGGCTCAGATTGGGATCAAATGCCCAGATTGTTGTCGGGCGGCCAGCGTGCTCACCGCGCACCACCAGCGGTACATCGCTGGTGCCGAGCAGCGTCGTGAAGCCATCGGGTGCGCTGATCGCCAGCAGATTGCCGAGATCGCCACGTGCGATGCTGAGATCCTCGGCGAAGCCGCGCTTGATGGTGATCGCGCCGGGCGCGTCGTCTGCAGCGATCGGTGCTGCTGTCAGCCACTCGCTGCTGCGCGGCGCGACCAGCAGCACGGCCCCACGCGCGGGCCACGGCTCGGGCACGGTATCGTGGAAGATTGTCAGGTCGGGGGCACTGGTCGGGTCGTACTCCGCCGGTGTCACCGTTGTCACGTCGAGTGTGGGTACCGCGCGCAGCGCGCGCGCAAGCGCCGCCGGTGCGCTGGAGACCAGCAGCGCGCGCGCGCGCACGGGTGCGGCCACGCTCAGGTAGGCGGTATCGTCTGCGGCCAGGGTATCGCCGCCCGCCACCACCAGCCGCAAGTGCCCGACATCGGCCGCAACACTCCAGATCTGGTCGGCCGCACCATCGGCGGGGATGGCGATCAGGCGGTCATCGATCGGTACATCATCGGCAAACAACGTTATTTGCCCGTTGAACGGCTGTTCGCCCACATTGGCAATCCGGGCGTAGATCCGCAGTTCGCGGCCAAACGGCTTTGCTGCAAACGCCGTAATCGCCCGGTTAGGCTGGAGTGCGCCGATTTGCAGATACTCGACCGGCACGCTCACCGCGCGGGTCACGGGTGTGGCCGTCGCACCATCGGTAATGATCACGATCCGGCCGCTGCGCTGCGGGTCGATCGCGGCTTCGGCGAGCGCCAGCGCGCCGGTGAGATCGCTACCCACGCCGCCTGCGCTGAGCGTCGCAGCGGCGGCGATCACCGTCGCCGGGCTGCCGCTCGCCACTACCCGTGGCGCTGCATCGGCCACCACCAGCGTGGCGCGCGTGGCGTTCCCCAGCGCTCCGGCCATGCGTGCGCGTGCGACATTAAAGCGCTCTTGCCCACCATCGCGCGTGGTCATGCTCACTGAGGTATCGAGCACAATCGCGACCTGATCCGCATCGCCGACCGGCAATGCGATCTGTGGGCGGCTCAGCGCAGCAGCGATCAACGCGGCGATGATCAGGTGCGCCAGCAACAGCCAGGTGAGCGGCAGTCTGGTACGATTGGTCGGTTGCGCACGTGGCAGTTTTTCCCAGAGGAGCAGACTGGAAACCACCACACGACGGCGACGCTCGGCGCGCATATACAAATAGATGATGATCGGCAGCGCTAGCAAGGCCAGCAACCCGATCGGCAGCAGGAGCGTCATTGGAGCACCCGCCGTCGGCGGAGATACGGGATGACCTGGCGTTCGATCGGCCAGTCGGTCTGGATCGTCGCATACGTCGCGCCACGGCGTGCGCAATCAGCTGCGAGACGGGCGCGCCAGGCATCGAGTTGTGTCCGGTAGCCAGTGAGCGTCTGCGCATCGAGCGTGACCGTCATCAACGCGCCCGTCTCGCTGTCTTCGAGATCGACCGTCTCACCCGCTTCGGGAGCGATCTCGCGTGGGTCGAGCAGGTGAAGTACGAGCACCTGCCAGCGCGGCGGCACCAGCAGTCGTAAACTGGTCGTCAGTTCGTCGGCACTCAGCAGATCCGAGCAGAGCACCAGAATCCCGCCACCGGGGTGCGCCCGCGCGATGCCTTCGAGCATAGTATGCAGGCTGGTCTGGCCGCGCGGCTTCAGGCTGGTGAGAAACTGAAACAACTCGACGACGCGCCCCTTGCCGCTGATCGGCCCCAGCGCGGGCAGCGCCTGGCTCGCAAACGGGGCGACCGTCAGCCGATCACCGTGGGTGAGCGCCAGATACCCCAGCGCCCCGGCGAGCCGCTGCATCGTCAGCAATTTGGCCGGTTTGCCCCACGCCATCGAGGGTGAGACATCCAGCAGCACGTGTACCCGGATCTGCTGCTCGGTCTCGCCAAGTTTGACATAATATTGCTCTTGGCTGGCGTAGGCGTGCCAGTCGATATGCCGATAATCATCGCCCGCGCTGTATGGCCGATGATCGGCGAAAACACTCGACGGCAGACGCTGGCGGCTGAGGTGCTCGCCCGCCGCCGGACGGCCGCGTAGCGTTTGCTGGGCCTGTAAGCTCAGCCGCTGGAGCCGCCGCAAAAATGCTTCATCAAAGACCGGTGCCTCGCGCGGCGCGCGATCACGGTTGAAAATAGTCTTGAACCACATCGCGTTCATCCGTTTCATAGCGCAGCGGATCGGGGCTGCTCTGGCCGACATCGCCGCTCGATCCGCCGCCGCTGATGCTCGCCGGGCCACCTGGCCGCGAGAGTTGGTCATCGCCGGGCGGGCCGTCGCCGTCGCCATCACCTTCATTGCTGTCGAGCTCGACGGGTTCGCCCTCGACACCCAGGCGTTCGGGCGGCGCGGTGCGGCCTGCCGACGGGATGCTGTTGCCCCCGGCGCCCGTGCCCTGGCCAGGATCCTGGCCGCCCGCACCCGGCGCACCCGCCGCAGGATCACTGCCCGGCTGCTGCCCCTGCCCGGCACCTGAACCCTGGCCCTCGACTTCGCGTGCCAGCGCTTCGAGCGCATCGGCGGCCTGTTGCCCGCCCTGGTCAAGCCCGTTGGCGGCATCGCGCATCCGCTCGGCCGCCGCCGGATCGCGCCCTGCGGTACGTTCGGCCGCTTCGCGCAGCGCATCAGCCAGCCGTTCGCGCGTCTGTTCGCCAATCTGCCCGGCCTGAGCAGCGGCCTCGCGCAGCTCACGCGCGGCGGCAGCAGTATCGCCACGGTCGAGCGCATCGGCGGCACCACGCGTCACACCCTCATTGCGCAGCGCATCGGCGAGATCACCCAGCGTCTGCGGATCAGCATTGCTCGGCGTGGGTGCATCGTCGGGCTGATCTGTACTGCCCGCGCCAGCACCCGGCTCGCTGCCGGGCGCATCACCTGGCAGGCTCGCCGGCGCGGCGGGCGGTGGTGTCGGCTCAAGTTCGGGTTCGATCGGCGGTGGTTCGGGTGCGTCTGCGGTGCCGGGTGGGGGAAGTGTGACTGGCGCAGCATCAAGATTGGGCGCGCCCAGGCTCACCGCAAGCGCGAGCCCGATCGCGCAGATGCCGAGACCGATCGCCATCGCCAGCTCACCCCACGGTACGCGCGCCTGCTCGGCGATCAATTGATGCACCATAATCGTACTACGCGTCGCACGTACGACGAGCTTGCCCGCCAGCGTGGTACGATCGGGTTGCTGTGCGGCGACCTCGATCGCGGTGGCGAGTTCTTCGTCGAGCGCAAACCTGCGGTCGAGTGCGCGCGCCGTTTGCGCCGGGCTGATCCGTGTGCCCAGCAGCGAGACCAGACCGATGACCAGGCAGACGAGCGCCAGCGCGCCGATCAACGGCAGATCGACCGTCTTGCGAGTGGTATAGCTGATGATAATCGCAACGCATGCGACCGCCGCCGCGATCCAGAGCGCGCGCACCAGGCGGCGCAGCCCACGGCGCGCCCAACGGTCTTCGGCGAGCTGGTTCAGCGCGCGATGCAGCGGTGTTGTCGTCATCACCAGGCCTCCTGCGGGCGATTAAAGATTGCGTGCGCGGCACCCAGCAGCGTCAGCAGAAAGCCAAACAGCAGTACACTACCGCCCGCAAGTAGCTGGCGCTGATCCAACCCCGCCCGCAGCGTCAGCGCCTGACTCGCGAGCGTCTCATCACCGAGCGCCAGCGCATTGGCGGCGGCGGTGTCTGCCAGTGCACGCGCGGCGGGTGTCTGGATCCAGTTGGGTGCCAGTTCGGCGGCGCGCGTCAGATCCTGCTGCGCCCGCTGACCACGCGCCGCGAGTTCGCCGAGCGTGTTCGCCACTGCCGCTTGCTCCGTGTTGCCGATCGCGGTATAGGCGCGGCCAGCTTCACCAGCATAGCCCGCCGCATCAGCGTAGCGAAACGTCAGCAGTGACTCGCGTGCGGTGCGCGCGATAAAGTCCGCGCGCTTGCCCTGGAGCGCGCGCGCGTGCAACTCGTCAAAACGACCGCGCGTGGCGGCGTCGGTCGTCAATTGTGGGCGGACACGGTCGAGAATATCCTGTGCTTCGTTGTAGCGCCCTGCGCCGAGTAACCGCTCGGCCTGCACCAGATCGCCAGTGGCGGCCAGGTTGGTCGTGTAGCCACCCGCCAGAAAGCCGGGCAGCCACGCGCGCCATTCGCGTTCGAGCGCGTCGGCGTCCAGATTGTAGGTGCGTTCGAGGGCTGAGCGGTAGCCACTGCTGCGCGCGCTGTTTGTCAGAAATTCGCGCAGTGTCGCAAAACTTGCGCGTTCGACAAGAAAAATCGCGATTGTCATCGTCTGCGGATAGCTGATTCTGGGATCGCCGTACACCACCGCGCGGTCGTCGAGCGCGCTCCAGGGCAACAACTGGTCTGCCTGATAGGCCGTCTGCAGCGCGTTGATCTTGGTCAGATATTCGCGACCGCGTGCTTCGGCCAGCTGCGCCACGCCCTCTTGAAAGCCAACATTGAGCCTGTCCCCGCTCAAGTCAGCGGCGAAGACGTGCGCGAGCTCGTGCCGCACATTATTGAGCCGCGAGAGTTCGTCCTGGTCGCGTGTTTCCGACACAATAATGACGACTTCGTTGCGCCGAAAATCTGCGTGCGCGACGATCCCACCGACGCGCGGTGCGGTCGGGTTTGCCAGATAATACAGTTCCAGGTCAGGGTACAACCTGAGCGTAAGCGGCAGCGCGAGATCATGCCCGAACAGCGCACGTTGCTCATCATAGAGTGCTTCTGCATGTTGAATATAGAAATCGGCCGCCACTTCCGATCCCGGCGTGTATAGCACATTGAATGACGCGGTCTGCGCCTGCAGCCACGCTACCTGCGCGCTGGCCGGCATGGGTTGCCACAGCAACGTGGCAAGAGCTATCATCAACATCGCGAGAAGACGCTGCATAGGTATCCGTTTCGTTTGCGTGTAGCATGCAGTCTACCATATCTGTTTTGGCCGAGGCTGAGATCGGGATGAGAGCGCGTGCGCTGTGGTATACTACGCGTCGATACGATGAGCCGCTGTGCTCGTTTGTGAGACTACAGAGGATAGAACAACTATGGCCGGTCAGCGCTCTACACGTTCGCGTCGCCGTGCGGCAACCGTTCCACCGCGCCCGCGCACCATGATATCGCCCGACGTGGCGGCTGTGCCGACGATGGTCGCTCCCGGTCCGGCCGAGCCGGCAGTCAGCACGCGTTCGCGGCGCGCCGCTCCGGCGGCACCCGATTATACGCAAGATTACGCCATCGCCCGGCGCGATCTCCGGCGAATTGCGTTGTTTAGCATCGTGCTGTTTGGCCTGATGCTGGCGCTATATTTCTCGGGCGCATTGCAGCGCTTCGTCTAGCGCAGCGCTCGCGTGCGCGACCGGATTCAAAGCAAAGCGGCGCGGCTGCAACGTATCGAGCACCTGCTCTACAATGCGCCACACGGGCTGCGCGTCGTCGACCTTGCGGACTACTGCGGTGTCGATCGCCGTACGATCTACCGCGATCTGACGACGCTAGCCGAGATGCAGGTGCCGGTCTGGGAGCGCACCGGGCGCTACGGTCTCGAGCGCGAACATTATCTCTCGACAGTCCGGCTGAATTTGAATGAGGCGGTGGCGTTGTTCTTCGCCGCCCGCTTGCTCTCGCATCACAGCGATGAGCACAACCCGCACGTCGTCTCGGCACTCAGCAAACTCGCCACTGGCCTGCCAAATGCCACAATCTCCGAGCACATCGGCCGCGTCGCCGAATTGATCCGCGGCCGCCCGATGCGAACATCGTATGTGCGGGTGCTCGAAGTACTGACGCGCGCGTGGGCAGACAGGTTGCGGATCGAGATCACGTATCGTACCGCGAGTGGTGAGGCATCGCGGCGTGTCATCCACCCGTACGTGCTCGAGGTCTCGCGCAGTGAGCCGGCCTCGTATGTGATCGCCCACGACGAGCTCCGCAATGCGTTGCGTACCTTCAAGCTCGAACGGATCGTGAGCCTCGAATTGCTCGACGGCAGTTATACGATCCCACCCGAATTTGACCCGTACGCGCGGCTCTCGTCTGCCTGGGGTGTGATCGACGAACCCGAAGTCGACGTGCTGCTCCGGTTTCGTGCGGTGGCGGCACCACGAGTGCGTGAGAGCGTCTGGCATCACAGCCAGCGTATCAATGATCTACCCGATGGCGGCTGTGAACTCTCGATGCGCGTGGGCGGTATTCGTGAGGTGCGCTCGTGGGTGCTTGGCTGGGGCGGTGATGTCGAGGTGCTGGCTCCACCGGCATTGCGCGATGAGGTGGCCGGGCACGCAACGCGGATGGTGGCGCAATACACACCACAGTAGGGGCGCATCGCGATGC
>JAYUYF010000309.1:0-4507 GCA_043752605.1 Roseiflexaceae bacterium | reverse complement strand
AGCGGTCGTTCTTCATCTGCGGTCACCAGATGGCATTTTGCCACCGCTGCACGGCGTTATATGGCGGGATGGCGCTGTTTGGGTTGCTCTTTGGGATGATGCGATCCACCGCGCGGCCGGTTTCGTGGCGGATTGCCGGGCTGTTGTTGTTGCCGATTCTGCTCGACGGTGTCAGCCACATGATCGGCGATCTGGTGCCGGGTTTCCGGGGCGGCCCCGATGACATTGGCAGCTTGAACTTTGTCTTGCGGATGACGACCGGGCTGTTGGCGGCGGCGGTGCTGGTATTTGCGATCTTCCCGCGCGTCGAGGCTGAGATGCCTGCGATGATTGGTAGTATATAGGGTGCATCGCGATGCAGCATAGCGGGCGCATCGCGATGCGCCCGTGCGGGCGGCGGGTGGCGGGTGCGATCTTCCCGCGCGTCGAGGCTGAGATGCCTGCGATGATTGGTAGCATAGAGGGTGCATCGCGATGCGCCCGTGCGGGCGGCGGGCGGTGAGCGGCGGGCGGTGAGCGGCGGGCGGCGGGCGGCGGGCGGTGAGCGGCCGCAGCATGCTGCGTCCCTACGGGGCACACGATGATCCGATTTGCGTTTATGCTATTTGCCACCCTGATGCTCGCCGCGTGCGCCGCGCCCGGTGCGATGGTGCCGACGCCGACGCCCGATGCCGCGATCCCGGCGTTCATTGCGCAATCATCGGCATTGGTGGCGGGGGCAGGTGCGCCGCCAGCCGTAGGTGAGGCCGCGCCCGATTTTGCGTATACCCTGCCAACCGGAACCACGAGTCTTGCGGGTCTGCGCGGTAAACGGGTCGTCCTTAATTTCTGGGCCACCTGGTGCGAGCCGTGCCGCGCCGAGATGCCCGATCTCCAGGCGCTGTCTACGCAGAACCCAGATCTCGTGGTGCTGGGGATTAATCGCGCCGAGACGTCGCAGCAGATCGCGCGTTTCGCGGCGGCATATGGCGTCTCGTTTCCGCTGATTGTGGATCCGCTGGCGCAGATCAGCGACCGCTACGGCGCGCGCAATCTGCCGGTGACGATCATCATCGCGAGCGATGGCACGGTGGCCGCGCGCCAGATCGGGCTCATGACGCTGGCAGAGTTCCAGGAGATCCTGGCGCGGGTGCGGTAGGGGCGAAACCGCCGTGGAGACGCAAAACTTTGCGTCCCTACAGGCGTTCCACGCTGCGTCTTTACAGGATCTCCACGCTACGATTGGCGTGCGATGCCAGCGCTGCGGTGAAGATCTGGTGGCCAGTCATCACCTCCGCCGGGGTCATGCAGCCGAAATTGCCGCGCATCTGCGTGCCGTGCGCCAGTTCGTCGAAGAACGCCGCCCACATTTGCAAGAGCGAATCGGAGAAGCCAAACTCGAAGATCGGGCCGGTCTGGGTGGGGTAGACGCTGGTCGCGCCGATGCTGTGCTCTTGCCAGGCCTGCGTGCCGCCGGGGGTGTATTCCAGCAAACGAAAGGTCTTGGGGTAGCGGGTGCTAAACTCGGCTGCGGCGCGCGTCCCCTCGACGCGGATATACCAGGTGTTGGTCTCGCCGGGCGCGATCCGGCGCGTCTCGATGAGCAATGGGAACGACTCACCATTCGCCTCGGCGGTACAGGCCAGCAGCGCATTGTCCCAGGTCTCACAGGCGTGCATGGCACCGCTTGCATCGGGGCGCTGCGCCACGATCTTGCTCAGCAGCGCGCGCAGATCGCGGATCTGCCAGCCGGCGCGCAGCGGGATATGCAGCGTGTGCATGCCCAGATCGCCCATGCAGCCGTAGGCACCGTTGGTGGCGATCCGGCGCTTCCAGTTGATTGGTTTATTGGGATCGAGGTCGCTTGAGTGCAAGAAACCCACGCGCGCGTCGATAATCCGGCCCAACGCGCCGCTCTGGAGCAATTGTACGATCCGCTGCGCGCCGGGGAAGAACGGGAATTCGCTCGAACAACGTACCAGAAGATCGGGATGTGCGGCGATCGCAGTGTTGATCTGCGCGTTGGCGGCGACATCGATGCCAAATGGCTTCTCGCCAAGCAAGTGCTTGCCCGCCGCCAGGATATCACAGTAGACCTGCGCGTGCAGGTTGTGCGGCACCGCACAGTAGACCGCGTCGAGGCCGGGGTGTGCCAGCAGCGCGTGGTAGTCGTCGGTTGCGAGTTCGAGGGTCGGCACCGCGTGCTGAAACCACGCCAGCATCGCGGGCGTCGTATCGCAGGCGGCCACGATCCGCGGCGTGACGCCGATCTCGTGCAGGTGGATCCAGCGCGCGACAACACCCGCAAATTCGCGGCCCATCAGCCCGCAGCCGATCACACCGACGTTGATAGTTCTGGTCATAAGATTGTTTCCCCTCACCCCCCGACCCCGCTCCCACGCCGGGGAGCGGGGAGCAAGGTATTACGCGGCCGTCAGCAATGCCAGTGCTGCCTCGGCGGGCATGCCATCGTGGACTACCGCCATCAGCGCACGCGTCATTGCGGCGGGGTTGGCGTGCTGCACGACGTTGCGGCCGTACACGATGCCCGCCGCACCCTGCCGCATCACCTCGGCGGTGCGGTGCAGGATCTCGGCATCGGTGGCGCGACCACCGCCACGTACCAGCACCGGCCGACCGGCCGCCACCTGGATCACGCGGTGGTACTCGCGCGGGTCATCGCACGGGTCAGCTTTGATCACATCGGCGCCGAGCTCGACGGCCTGGCGCACCAGTGGCAGAATTTTGTCGAGATCACCATCGACGATATAGCCGCCCGCGATGCTGTTTGGTTGCATCACCAGCGGTTCGATCATCAGCGGCATGCCGTAGCGGTCGCACTGCGACTTGAGGCGGCAGATATTCGCAACACACTGCGCGTGCAATTCGGGCTGGCCGGGCAGCAACAGCAGGTTCACCACCACACACGCCGCGTCGAGCCGGATCGCCTGCTCGACCGGGCTGTCGATCATGGTGCTGAACAATGCGCGTGGCAGCTCGCGCCCGTACACATTTGCCACATCCGTGCGCAGCACGAGAGCGGGTTTTGCGCCCGCGCGCGCCTGGAGCAACGGTGCGGTGCCGGGCGTCAGCTGGATCGCATCGGGCGCGGCATCGACGACGGTGGCGATCGCCGCACCGATATCTTCGATGCCGCCGAGAAACGAGCGCTCATTGAAAAAGCCGTGGTCGATCGCGACATCAAAACATTTGCCATCGGCAGCGAACAGCCGGTTGAGCCGTGGGGAAGCCATGTCTGCTCCTCAATAAATCTTTTGCCCGAGCGCCGAGAGCGCAAACACCACCGCGAGCTCGGCCGTCATGTTCTCACGATCGAGGATCGGGTTGACCTCGACCAAATCCATGCTCACCAGCTGGCCGGTCTCGGCGAGCATCTCGCACGCCAGATGCGTTTCGCGGTATGAGAGCCCGCCCGGCACCGGCGTGCCGACGCCGGGGGCCGCGACCGGATCGAGCGCATCGAGATCGAGGCTGAGATGCAGCCCGTCGGTCGCGGCTGCCACGCGCGCGATCGCCTCGTCGATCACCGCCGTCATCCCGCGCCGGTCGATATCGTGCATCGTGAAGACATGCACCCCCGATTCGTGCAGCGCCGCGCGCTCGCCCGGATCGAGATCACGAATACCCACCAGCGCGATATCGGCATCACGCACGATCGGGGCCGCGCCGGTGATACGGGTGAGCGCCACATGGCCACGCCCGGTGAGCGCGGCCAGCGGCATGCCGTGAATATTACCCGAGTGGGTGGTGGCGGGTGTGTTGAAGTCGCCGTGCGCATCGATCCAGACCACGCCCAGCCGCCGCCCGCGCGCCGAACCGGCGATCGAGCCGAGCGCCATGCTATGGTCGCCACCCAGCATGAGCGGGAAGCCGCCCGCCGCCACCACGCCCGCCACGCTCTCGGCGAGCGCACGGTTGATCGCCACCAGCGGTTCGAGATAGCGCAGCTTCTCGTCGCGGGCGGGCGGCGCGATCTGCTCGACGAGCGGCACGACCAGGTTACCCAGATCGCGCACCTGATGGCCGAGCCGCACCAGCCGCTCGCGCAGGCCAGCGTAGCGGATCGCACCCGGCCCAAGATCCACGCCGCGCCGCCCGGCACCCATATCGACCGGCGCGCCGATCACCACCACCTCGCGCGTCACAGCGCGGGCGGGGTGGGTGTGCCGCTGGCGGCCGAGGCGTATGCCGCTTCCATCAGCCGCGTCAGATCGAGCGCCAGCGCCACATTTTCTTCGACGCTGGTGCCGTGCTGGATCGCATCGACCCACTGATGAAACGCGCTCGGTGCATCTTCGGCCACCGGCAGCGGCTGCCAATCCGCATCGCGAGTGGCGATCTGCGGCTCCTTGTGCGGCGCGCCAAACACAATATTGCCATCCGTACCGTGGATCTCGATCCGGATCGGCTCGCCACGGCTGACAAAGCCCGATTCAGCGACGCCGATCGCGCCGTTTGCATAGCGAAACACCGCGACGGCGTTGTCATCGACCGCGCGCGCGGTGTA
>JAYUYF010000308.1:0-4507 GCA_043752605.1 Roseiflexaceae bacterium | reverse complement strand
GGTTGAACCCGTCGACAATTGCGCTCCCCCGCTCCCATCTGGAGCGGGGGCCGGGGGGTGAGGTCAGCCGGGCGCAACCAATCTGGGATTTGCTCTAGCACTTCGCCCGCGCGCATGCCGGTCTCGCGCAGGATGAGCAGTTCACTCAGCAGGGTCGGTGCGGTCGCCAGCTATCACGTTTGCCAGGGTAGCTTCGGATTTTCATCGCTGGGCAGCGGATCGTGGATGGCGTGCTGCTGCGATTTGCGCGGGGCTCCCCGCGCAAATCGCCAGATATTACCACTTATCTGGCAAATATCGTGCGACGGGGAGACGAGGTAACGAGTGAAGAGGCGAGCTATTTACACGGTTTCGTTTTGCGTGGCTGGTGACACGAATGTCGGGTCAGGGTCGATTAGCACTGCGACATAGCGTGGGTTCGGGAACGCGGCAAACGTCACGACCCCGTCGGACGTGAGCCGGATATCGCGCAGTCGCTGGCAGGGCTCATCCTGATAGGTGTCGATCCTGGCAACAAATGCATCGATCGTCAAGCCTGTACCAAATCGTGCGGCATCGAGGTTGAGCGTGTTGGCATTGACCAGGATCATACGTGCTCCTCTTCTCTGTCGGCGAAAACCCAATCTCAGCCGCGGTGCGCCGCATCGATGGCCGCGATGTCGATCTTGGTCATCTCCATCATCGCATCGAACGCACGCTTGGCGGCCGCGCGATCCGGATCAGCGAGCGCGTGTGTCAGCGCCAGTGGCGTAATCTGCCACGACAGGCCCCATCGATCCTTACACCAGCCACACGCACTTGTTTGGCCACCGTTGCCGACAATCGCGTCCCAGTACCGATCGGTTTCTTCCTGGTCTGCGGTCGCGACCTGAAAGGAGAATGCTTCTGTGTGTGGGAACGTCGGTCCGCCATTGAGCCCAAGACAGGGTATGCCCAGCACGGTGAACTCGACCGTCAACACATCCCCTTGCTTCCCAGACGGATAATCACCCGGTGCGTGATGGACTGCATGCACTGAAGAGTCGGGGAAGGTCGCGGCGTAGAAACGCGCCGCCTCCTCAGCGTCACCGTCGAACCAGAGACAAATAGTGTTCTTTGCGTGATTGGTCATCGCACCTGCTCCTCATGTCATGCTGCGCCAGCCGAAACCGGGATCACCAGAGCACAGCTTCCCTGTCGGTCTGCCGCAGCGTCGGCGTAGTTAGCCCAAACTGCTTTGGTTCGTCGCATACTATTTTAGCACGCGTCGCGTACGATTGGGCAACCCCATGCCTGTGCGCGCCCGGTAGCGATTTTGTGATATAATCTAACCAGGTAGTTATATTATGAGACGCATATGTCGAACTCATCTCCCCGGCGAAGAGCAGCGTACGATGCGGCGGCATCGCGCCTGGCCATACTGGATGCGGCCGAGCAGATCTTTGCCGCGCACGGATTTGCGGGTGCGCGCGTCGACCAGATCGCTGCGCAATCGGGCTATAACAAGAGCCTGCTCTTCCAGTATTTTGGCGACAAGCTCGCGTTGTATCTGGCAGTGCTGACTCGTGCTGAGCAGGGGGTTGGAGCCGTGCGACTGCGCGCCTTTCGGGTGCTGGCGGATGACCCGGCGCTCGGTCACGACCCGGGGCGCTTCCGTGCGGCGCTCACCAGCGCCTGCGCGGCGGTCATCGATCATCTGCTGGCGCACCCGCCGCTGTTGCGGCTCCTGCTGTGGGAGATGGCCGATGGTTGGCAGACTTATACCCGGTTGCGCGCACAGCTGCCCGAAGAGCCTGTCGACGGTCTCGAAGCGGTGTTTGCGGTCGCCACTGCGGCCGGGCTGCTGCGGTCACGTGCGCCGGTGGCGCTGCACCTCACGCTCGCCCTCCAGGCAGCGATCGCGGCGCTCAGCTGTCTGCCATTGCTCGATACGCAGGGTGCGACGACAACGGCGATGTTACGCGACCACACGGTCGCACTGATGGTGGCAAGTATCGTCCGCGATCTGCCCGAAGCATAATGATTGAGGAATACGCATGAACATCACAATTCTGACGGGCGGCAGCCGCGGTGACGTGCAGCCGTATGTCGCGCTTGGCGCGGGGTTGCGCGCGGCGGGCCACGCGGTGCAGCTGATCTCGACCGTCGACTTCCGTGATCTGATCGTGGATGCCGGGCTCGACTTTGTGGCCGCTGGCACCGACACCGATGTCGCGGCAAAACACGCGCTCGCCGCGCTCGCCGAGCGGGGCAACATCATCGAGATGCTGGGCGCCACCGGGCGCGGTGCCACACAGTTCGCGCGCACCACAGCGGCGGTCACAGTCGCGGCGGCGCAGGGATCACATCGCCTGATCGCCGGGCTCGGCAACCAGTTTACCGCCGCAGCGATCGGGCAGAAACTGGGTATCGCGGTGCAGCAGGCGTACCTGGTGCCACTCACGCCGACGCGCGCGTTCCCCAGCGTGCTGGCACCGGTGCCGCCGCTGCCGCTGCCCGGTGTTGCGAACTATCTCTCGCACCGTGCGGCCGGGCAGATGATCTGGCAGATGTTCCGCGATGCCGATACCATCGTGCGGCGTGAAGTGTTGGATCTGCCGCCGCCACCGTTTTTTGGCCCGCAGCACACGACGCACGCGTCTGAGCGCGAGATCCTGTACGGCTTTAGCCCGCACGTGGTGCCGCCGCCCGCAGACTGGGGCACGGAGGTACACGTCTGCGGCTACTGGTTTCTGGAACCGGCGCGCGATTGGCAACCGCCAGCGGCGCTGGTGGATTTCCTCGAAGCCGGACCGCCACCGGTGTACGTAGGTTTTGGGAGTATGGTCAATCGCAAGCCAGTCGAGATGGCCGAGCTGGTGCTGGCGGCGCTGGCGCGCACCGGGCAGCGCGGTGTGTTGTACCGTGGCTGGGGCGGGCTCAGCGCTGCCGATCTGCCGCACAACGTGTACATGACCGATGCCGTGCCGCACACCTGGCTGTTCCCGCGCATGGCGGCGGTGGTACACCACGGTGGCGCGGGTACCACCGCCGCCGGGTTGCGCGCCGGTGTACCGTCGATCCTGGTGCCGTTCTTTGGTGACCAGCCGTTCTGGGGGGCGCGCGTCGCGGCGCTCGGCGTTGGCCCGCAGCCGATCGCGCGCCCGCGCCTCACACGCGAGAACCTGGCCGATGCGATCCAGCGCGCCGTCACCGATCCACACGTGCGAACCCGCGCGGCCGCACTGGGCGCGCAGATCCGCGCCGAAGATGGCATCGCGCGCGCCATCACGGCCATCGTGCGCTAGGCGAGACCTGAGAACGCGACCTGGATGGCGGCGATTGGTGATGCCTGAGGTTCACCGCGCGCGTTGCTCACCCGCCCTGATTGGAGATGGAGGCGCTGACCCGACATGGGTGTTACCAATCACCGTGACAGGGACGGTCATTGGGTACCTTGCTCGGCGGCGAGGAACGGGTCGGCGATGCGCAGCCGATGCGCCGCGGCATCGCTGATACCGGTGTACAGCCAGGCGCTGCCATCGGGCTGGCGCACGAGCCCGCCGCTGAAGATCACGTCCTGCAGGTCGGCGCGCTTGGCCGGCCCGGGCGCGAAATCGCTGCGGGTCGCGATGATCGTGAGCGGGGTCTTCTCGCCCGTCTCCGGGCGCAGCACGAAGCTCATCGCGGCGTAGTGGCGGATGTCGCCTGCTTCCATCCAGGCCACGTGGCCCAGCACACCGATCAGGCCGTTGGCAAGCACGTGCGCTTCGTGCTGCGCCACCCCATTCGTCGGGCAAAAACTGGTCACGAAACAGGGGCGCACGGGCGATCGCGTCCGCGTCGAGATCATCGAGCGTGGCGAGACAGGTGTAGCCGATTGCCGCTCGTGCTCCTGGCAGGCCAAGCGGACGGGTGAGCACCAGAATGCGCTGATCGGGCAATGCGAGCAGCCGAATATCCTTCATGCCTGCTGGCCCGGTGGCGAAGTGCCGCAGCTCACGCAGTGTGGCACCGCGGTAAAACTGGGTGCGCCACACGGTGACGTGCCGGCCAGTCGCATCGAATATCACTTCGACGCCGCCCAGCACCAGTTCGCCCGCAACACGCGTGACAAAGGGATCCTGGAGATCAAGCACCGGGGTGTCGTCGCGCGGCAGCCAGACGCCGTCACGTTCGACAAAGAAGCGGGTCGTGGCGTGCTCGTTTGTGCGGTCTTCGACGCGCCCCGCGATCACCAGCGCGCCATCGTCCGCGAATGGTGCGGTAATGTTGTAGACATCGCGATCGCCAACGCCCGCAAAGTGGAGTTGCTCTGCGGCGTGCGGCGCGGCGCTGGCGCGGTAGGCCGCGAGCAATGCGTGGTATGGCTGCGCCTGTGTCGTATGTTGTAGCATCTGGTTGTTCCTTCCAGCCCCGGTTCACGCGGCAGCAGGACGACAACCGTCCTGATCAGCGGTGTTCCCGCCGCATCCTCATTCGTACGCTTGCACGGACAGGTGCGAGACATGGGCGAGTGTAGCATAGGTGCTTGCAGGCGCGGTGCCGC
>JAYUYF010000307.1:0-21507 GCA_043752605.1 Roseiflexaceae bacterium | reverse complement strand
ACCGCCGCCGCTGCCCTACATTCCCGGCTTCCTGAGCTTTCGCGAAGGCCCGGCGGTCATGGCCGCGCTCGATGCACTCAGCATGATGCCCGATCTGCTGATCTTTGATGGCCAGGGCATCGCGCACCCAAGGCGGCTGGGGATCGCCAGCCATATCGGCGTGCTGCGCGATACACCAAGCATCGGCTGCGCCAAATCGCTGCTGGTGGGCCGCCACGCCGAATTGCCAGACGAACGCGGCGCGCATGTGGCGCTGGTCGATCGCGATGAGGCGATTGGCGTGGTACTGCGCACGCGCGTGGGCGTCAAACCGGTGTATATTTCGAGCGGCCACCGGATCAGCCTCGCCAGTGCAATCGAGATCATCATGGCGTGTACTGGCCGCTACCGGTTGCCACTACCCATCCGTGCCGCGCACGATCTGGCTTCCAACAATAAGCCGCCAACGCTGGAGACACTGCTATGAGCGATGATCCGTTTCTCGATGACCTGTTTGGCAGTATCCCACCCGAGCTCGCCAGCGCCGCAGCTGGCCCTGCGGGCGCGCTGCCCTTCACTGAGCAGATGCTGCTCGAAGAGCCGAGCGGCAACCTGTTTGCCTGGAGCCAGAACGTGGGGATGGGCTGGGAGCCCGAGGAGCTGACGCGCCCGCAGGTGCTGCTGCTCAGCACGCAGGGCGGCATCCGCGATGCCGATGGCAAGGCGCGCGCGCTTGGCTACCACACCGGCCACTGGGAGCTGGCGCTGCAAATGCTCGCGGCCGCCGATACACTGCGCGCCGAGGGCGGCATGCCGTTTGCGGGATATGTGACCGACCCGTGCGATGGCCGAACACAGGGTACCGAGGGTATGTTCGATAGCCTGCCGTACCGCAACGACGCCGCAATTGTCTTCCGCCGCCTGATCCGCTCGCTGCCCACTCGCCGCGCGGTGATCGGCATCGCAACGTGCGACAAGGGGCTGCCGGCAATGCTCATGGCGTTGGCCGGGACGCCGGATATGCCGTGTGTCATCGTACCCGGCGGCGTCACCTTGCCGCCGATCGACGGCGAGGACGCGGGCATGATCCAGACGATCGGGGCGCGTTTTGCGCACGGTGAGATCTCGCTGGCCGAAGCGGCCGCGATGGGCTGCCGTGCCTGCGCCACGCCCGGTGGTGGCTGCCAATTCTTTGGCACCGCCGCTACCGCGCAGGCCGTGGCCGAAGGACTGGGGCTGGCGCTGCCGCACAGCGCGCTCGCGCCCTCGGGCCAGCCGATCTGGCTCAACCTGGCGCGCGATTCGGCACGCGCTGCCCTGCGGCTGATCAAACAGAAGACCACCACGCGCCAGATCCTGACCAGCGATGCGCTGCACAACGCGATGGCGGTGCATGCCGCGATGGGCGGCAGCACCAATTTGCTGTTGCACATCCCGGCGATCGCCCACGCCGCCGGGCTGCCGCGGCCCACAGTCGAAGACTGGAGCGCGCTCAACCGCGCAGTGCCACGGCTGGTTGATGTACTGCCAAACGGCCCACGCAACCACGTCACCGTTCAGGTGTTCATGGCCGGTGGTGTCCCCGAGGTGATGCTACATTTGCGTGGCTTAGGGTTGTTGCACGAGGATGCGCTCACCGTGAGCGGGCTGCGGCTCGGCGCGGTGCTCGATGCATGGGAGAGCAGCACCCGGCGGCGCGAAGTCCGTGCCCTGTTGCGCGAACGCGACGGGATCGACCCCGATGACGTGATCATGGCCCCCGATCGCGCGCGGGCGCGCGGGCTCACCGGCACGCTCACGTTCCCACGTGGCAACCTGGCCCCCGAGGGTTCGGTGATCAAAAGCACCGCGATCGATACGCGCGTCGTCGATGCAGATAATGTCTACCGCAAGATTGGCCGCGCGCGGGTCTTCATCCGCGAGCGCGACGCCGTGCGCGCGATCAAGAGCCATGGCCCGGAGGCGGTCAAAGCCGGTGATATCGTCGTGCTCGTGTGTGGTGGCCCGATGGGCACCGGCATGGAAGAGATCTACCAGGTCACCTCGGCGCTCAAGCACCTCTCGTGGGGCCGCGAAGTCGCCGTGATCACCGACGCACGTTTCTCGGGCGTCAGCACCGGCGCGTGCATCGGCCACGTCGGCCCGGAGGCGCTGGCGGGCGGCCCGATCGGGCGCGTGCGCGACGGCGACCTGATCCAGATTATCGTCGACCGCAGCGGCATGGTTGGCAGCGTCGATCTGATCGGCGATGCCGAGACGACCTTCGATGCCGCTCAGGGTGCGCTGCTGCTCGCGGCGCGTACGCCGCACCCCGACCTCGCGCCGCACCCGGGCCTGCCCGCCGACACGCGGCTGTGGGCCGCGCTTGTGGGGGCCAGCGGCGGCACCTGGGGCGGCTGTGTCTACGACGCCGATGCGATCGTGGCGCGGCTGGCGGGGTAGCAGTGCGTCCTCACCCCCGGCCCCTCTCCCACGCCGGGTAGAGGGGTGCATCATCGTAACCATTGTACCAGTGTCGCTTTGCTGGGCGCGGTACGCCGCAACCGGGCATGCGGCTGGCGGGGCAGCGGCGGGCTGAAGCCCACCGCTGGGGGGAGCAATGCTTACGCGGTACGTCGCAACCAGGCATGCGCTTCCCAATCGGCTACGCCTTCGCAACTGGCCGCCTTTGGGGGTTCGGGGGCTACGCCACCGACGCGGGGGGTGGGGGCGCGCGGTCGCCCCCGCCCGCAGCGGCGCGCAGCCGCATCCAGCCCACGGGTGCCACCCGATCCGGGAATAAAGGAGTGCCAACGTGCAAAATACCGACCGCAACGTCTTTGGCGAACCGCTCGCGAGCTGCTCGACCAACCCGCTGACCGGCTTCTACCGCGACGGTTGCTGCGCCACCGGCCCTGAGGATCGTGGCATCCATGTGGTCTGCGCCGTCGTCACCGCCGAGTTCCTAGCCTTCTCGCGGTCGCGTGGCAACGACCTGATCACGCCGCGCCCGGAGTACCGCTTCCCCGGTCTCAAACCCGGCGATAGCTGGTGCCTGTGCGCCACGCGCTGGCGCGAAGCGCTCGACGCGGGCGTGGCACCGCCGGTGCGCCTTGCCGCCACCAACGCCGCCGCGCTGCGGATCGTGCCGCTCGACGCGCTCGTGCGCCACGCGGTGGATGGCGAGGAAGAGACGACATAGGGTAGTCGCGAAACACACCACAATGCACGGCGCCGCCTTACGGGCTGGTCTGGCGAGGCATCGCGCCCGCCAGCGGGGTGCAAGGGCCACGCCATCTGCCGCTGCGGCGCGTAGCCGCACCAGATCGCGTCTCAGAGCAAATCATCCTCCTGCGCAGCAGGCTCCTCAATCTTGCGCACCAGCGACACCGCCGGGTCGATCATCAATTCGCCATGCCCGGGGAAATCGACGATCAGCCGCTCGCGGTCGCCTATCACACGGCTGGCGCGCACTTCGCCATCGCCGTACGGCAGGCAGAAGATCTTGTCACCCACCGCAAAGCGCGCCACCGCAGGCGCACCGGGTACGCTCGCCTTCGCCACCGGGCGCGGCGGTGCATTGCGCAGATCCTGGCGCTCGCGCGCCTCGCGCTGGCGGCGCAACCGCTCTACCAGTGCATCCGCATCGGCTGCCGATGGCGTGGGCGCTGGCTCGGGTGGGCGCGGCGGCTCCGCGTGAGCGGGGGGTGGGGCGGATCGTTCCCCGCGCCCGCCTGCGGGAAGGGCATCGCTGCGTTCCCCTGCCTCCGGCGTAGGAGCGGGGTCGGGGATGCGGGCGCGCGGCTCGTTGCGCGTGGGCAGCGGCGGTTCGCTGCGTGCAAGTGGCGGCGGCACAGACGGCCGCGCCTGCTCCCCTGCCTCCGGCTTGGGAGCGGGGCCGGGGGTGCGGGGCGGTGTGTCAGGCGTGAGAGGTTCACGGGGCCGTATCACCGGCACTTCGGCACCCCGGCCCAGTAGTGCCAGCAACCAATCCTGCTCGGTGCGGCTCAGCGGTTCGAACAGTGGGTCGGTGCGGCAGGCCAGCGCCACATCGTACGCGAGTTTGAGCAGCGTCTCGGCGTTGGCAAAGATCCACGCTGCCAGCCCTTGGCCGCCCGGCTGGGTATCCACCAGGTACACGCGCCGCGTCGCCGGGTCGTAGCACGGCGCAAGATCGGTCATCGTCGCCGTCGTGCGTAGCGCGAGCGCGGCCGTCATACACCAGCCCACCAGTTGCCCTTGCGGTTGGAGCGCCACCGGCAGCACAAACCAGCACGCTGGCGCGACCCAGCGCGTCTGCAACGCCGTATCGAGCTGCCGATCCACCGGCGGCTGGCCGGGCACATGTTCGCGGTAGCCGGTGATTTCTTCTTGCACCACGACCCGCCCGTGGCCCACCTGATGCCCGCTCTGCAACGCGCGCTCCTGGCGCACCTCGCGCACCTCGGCGGTACAGCGGCGCAATGGCAGCGTGCGGCGGCCGTTTGCTTCGTGGCGCAGCACAATCCGGCCCGCTTCCTCATCACGGCTGCGCACCCGTAGCCCGCCAGCACCGGCGGGCAGCGCTGCACCCGGGAACGTCCAGCGTTCGAAGCCGGTCGGATCGAGCCGCGCGATCAGCTGATTTTGCTCGTTCAGTGCCTCGATCGCGCCACCGCTCGACGCCATCAGATCCATGTCGGCATACGGATCCTCGTCGGTCGCGGGTTTCCAGGCGATCTCCGGGTCGGGCAAATCGACCAGCCGCCCGTGCTCGACCAGCCGCGCCACAATCTCATTTGCGCCCCAGGCCTCGGTCTCGGCCGCCGTGAGCGGCAATTCGCTCGCCGCACACACCACGTGCTGCGCGGTCACGTAGGCGTTTGGTGCCGCCGCAACCCAGGCGGGCGGCTCGCCGCGCACCAGCGTCTCGGTCATGTGTACCAGCGCCTGTTCGTGTGGTAAATCGCCGAGCACCAGCACGACGGCCTGCGCACCCGAGCGGAGCGCGCGCCGCACGACCGCGTGGCTGCCCGGATAGCCCGCCAGTATCACCGCCTGCGCGCTGGCCAGATCCGGGCCGACCGTGATCCCCGGCACGTCGCCCAGGATCGGTGCAAGCGCGGCGCGATCGAGGCTGCCACACAGCACATGAACCCGCAATCCCTGACGCTGGAGCCCGGTCGCCACCTCGGCGACCTCACGCAGCCGGGAAGCACCCGCCTGCCAGACCGCCAGCGTGACCTCGCGTGTATCAAAATCATCCGCGGCGATGATGCGCCACGGCTGCCCGGCGATCGCGCGCAATGCCGCATCGGGCTCGCCGAGGCCGTGCAGCGTGGCCAGCAGCAACGGGTCCGGGGCACCGTGCGCCGCCGCCACGCGCTGCGCACGCAGCAGCAGATCGGCCAGGTGCGCGGCCGCAACCCCCTGGTAGGCGTGGATATCGGCGAAATGCACCAGCCGCACTCCCTGCCAGAAGGTACTCCAGGCGCGTTCGTGGTGGCGCAACAGGCGGTTGTGCAAGCCCTCAGGCGTGGCCACCACAAATGGGGCAAACAGATCGGGGCGCTGGCCAGCGACACACAGCGTGGCGCGGCGGCGCTGGCGCACCGGCAACGTCGCTGCGATCCCGTCGAGGCGCGTGTGCAACTGCCAGGCAGCGTCGTCATTTGGGGTCAGCAGCAGCGCGCTGCGGCCGGGGGAGTCTGCAAGCGTGGCATAGCACAGCAGCAACGCCGAGAGATCCACGGCCGGAACATCCGATCGGAGCGCGGTGGGTTCGGCGCGCCGCAGTGCGGCCAGTGCGTGCGCGTGGTGCGGCCGAAACTGCTCGCCCGCCAGCGCGATCCAGGCATCGGCGAGCTCACGGTCGATTGGCAGGTGCGAGATTCGCTCGCCCGTCACCGCATCGAGCGTGCGCAAGAGCGCCAGAGGTCGCGTCTCGGCGCGCCCCTGACGCCGCGCCAGGCTCTGCAGCATGTCGGCGATTGCGTGCATGCTCAGCATTGTAACATAACGTCAAAACGTGACTCAGGGTGCCGGGTAGGCCGTGGGCTCCACGATCGTCGGCACGGGGGCCGGGTAAGCCGGATCCACCGGTGGCGGTGCGATCGTCGGCGCGGCCGTCGGCCCAAGCGGGATAGTCGTCGGCGTGGCGTCGGCGGGTATCGTCGCCACGCTGGTCTCGGTCACCAGCGGCGGTGGTGTCGAGAGGACTTCCTGTGTCACCAGCGGCTCAGCGGGCGTGTCCGACACCGCAGGCGTGATCGTGCGCAGATCTGGCACAGCCGTGGTGGTGGGCGGCGATCCGGCCGCTGGCGGCCCGTACGTCTGACGCAGCAAGATGATGCCGATCAGCACACACAGCGCCGAGACAAACCAGCTGATATACGAACGCCTGCTAATCTGGTTCACACTGCTCCCTCTCCCGGCAGATATTGTAGCATCATCCGCGTCACGGCTGCTCGAGCCGCGCGATCGCTTCCTGCGCGCTGGTCACCTGCACGACCACAATCGTGCGCGCTGTACGCACGGCTTCATCGTAATGATCGGGCGGTGTAAGAAAGATCGTCGCACCCGCGCGCTCGGCGGCCACCACTTTTTGCGCGATCCCGCCGATCGGCCCCACCCGCCCGTCGCGGTCGATCGTGCCCGTGCCCGCGATTCGCCGCCCGCGCGTCAGATCGGCGGGCGTCAGCGCATCATAGACCGCCAGCGTAAACATCAGGCCGGCCGATGGCCCACCGACGATTTTCTCGGTCGTGATCGCCAGCGGGAAGGGCAGATCGATCACCAGTCCATCGTCTTCGGCCGCGATTCCGATCCGTGGCGCACCACCCGCGACGGCGGGCGGCAGCAGCGTCACTTCGACCTGTTGCGGCGTCGCATCACGGATCAGATCGAGCGTCACCTGCTCACCCGCCGCGCGCGTGCGCAAGACCGTGCCAAGCGCCGCGACCGAACGCACCGGCACACCGTCGACCGCCACCAGCCGGTCACCCGCGCGCAGCACCGCCCGCGCCGGGCTCTCGGGCGCAGTGTCGACGATCAGCACGGCAGTACTGGTGATACTCGCCGGGTAGCCCGCAAGTTGTGCGCCCAGCACGATCGCCGTCGCCTCGCTCGCATCGAGCAGCGAGACACTCCGGCGTACGACCTCTTCGGGCGTCGTATCGCGCGGGATGATCTGTTCGGGTGGCACCAGCGTGTAACCGGGCATCGTTTGTGATTGAATCCATTGTGCCGCAGTGATCGGCGTCTGCAACAGGACCGTGGTGAGCAGCAGATCGCCCACCGATGGAAAGACGCGTGGCGATGGAGATTGGATCATCGGCCCGACCGGTACCGCATCGCCGGGCGCATACAGGCCGTTCAGCAGCGGTGTCAGCGCCAGCGGCGGCAGCGCCAGCACCCCCAGCAGCGGCAGCAACCAGCGGCGCAGCGGCGGATCCGCACCCACCGGCTGGCTGCGCTGGCGTGTCAGCACCAGTACGGCGGCCAGCAGGATACCAACACCAACCTCGATGCCAAACCGCGCGCCAGTTGCCCCAAGCCCGATCAGGAGCAGACCATAGCCCGCAAACAGCAGCGCCGCACCGCGCCCCAGCCGCAGTGTCGCCCGTGCGCCGAGCGTGTGGCGCACGATCCGCCCGCCATCGCAGGGGTAACCCGGCGCCAGCAGCACCAGCGCCAGCAGCGTATTGGCGATCAACACGCCAAATGCCACCGCACTCACGATCGGGTGTGGCTGCGCATCCCAGATCATAAACGCCAGCCCGGCCAGCAGCCCGTGCGTCAGCGGCCCGGCCAACGCCCCGGCAGCATCCGCGCGCAGCGTGTGCGGCGGCCAGATCTGCGCCGCGTCACCCAGCGAGCCGAGGTCGATCTGCGCGGGCAACGGCGCACCCAGCCGCATCGCCACCAGGATGTGCGCCAGCACGTGCAGCACCAGGCTCAGCACCAGCCAGATGATCGTCAACACCGCCGCCAGCCAGCGCCCGGCTACGTCGAGCCCCGGCGCATACAACGGCAACGCAAATAGCGCCAGGACAGCGACAACACCAGCCGCAACCACAAACCACACCAGATTAATCCGTAGGCGGGTGGCCCCAAGACGCATACTCACCTTTTGCTCCATCACCCCGTCACGCCGTCATCCGCCGCACCAGCTGCAGCTGCAGCCGCACGTGCTGCACCGGCCGCGTCGGATCCGCGATCCGCGCCAGCACCTGATCGACTGCGACGCGCCCTGACTCATCGAGCGACTGTCGGATCGTCGTCAGCCCGATATACTCCGCGATATCCACATCGTCAAACCCGATGATCGCCAGATCTTCCGGCACCCGCAACCCGCGCGCGCGCGCTGCCCGCAAGACACCCATCGCCTGGGTATCGCTCGGCGAAAAAATGGCATCGGGCGGCTCGGCCAGATCGAGCAGGCGGTGGCAATCGGCCTCGGCCTGCTCGAGCCCGTGCGGCGACAGGCGCACCAGCCCTTCGTCGAGCACGCGCCCGGCCGCCGCCAGCGCATGCCGCAGCCCGTTCAGCCGCTGATCGCTGGTATGCAGCGCGTAATCCGGCACCTCTTCATCGCCGACGAAGCCGATCCGTTGGTAGCCACGCGCGATCAGATACTCGCCCGCGATCCGGCCACCTTCGACATCATCGATATCGATCCGGGTAAATTGCGCGTGGGTACGGTTGAAAGCCGCCGGGTTGCTTTCGATCAGCACCATCGGCAATTCATGATGCTGCAGCCGCTCGGCCACCGCATCATCGATCTCAAGCGCCATCACGATCAAGCCATCGAGCCGCCGGAGAAGTGGTAGCGTCGAGAGATAGCGATCGCGACGGATTGTGGTATCGACGTTGTAAATGACGAGTTCGTAACCGGTCTCGGCCAGCGCCGCTGCCACACCACGCAACCGCTGCACAAATGACGGGTACGTGAAAAACGGCGCAAGCACACCAATCCGGCCTTCGTCGCGCCGGGCACGGCCGCGTGCCTCATTGCGTGGCACAAATTTGAGCCGGTCGATCGTCTCGATCACCCGTGCCCGCGTTACGATGTTTACCTGCTCGGGATCATTCATGACCCGCGAAACCGTGGCGATGCTGACGCCTGCCTCGCGCGCCACATCACGGATTGTTGTGTCGTTCATCGGCATTCTATTTTCATGAAAATACTTTCCCGCATCCTACGAGATATCCATGCTTCTGTCAAGACGATATGTAAAAAGCAACTTTGACCTGGCTGGATAGGCCGCCCTTGACACACAAATAAGTTCGTGGTACGGTACTGATACGTTTTCACGAAACCATGTTTCATAGCAGGTAGTGATGCCGCATGCTGTGAGAATGGTTGCATGGATACACAGATATTTTGTATCAAAGGAGAGACACGAGCAATGAAGCACACCTTCCTTGCGCTCCCCACCGCGCTGATGTTGGGCAGTTTTGCCCTCGCCGCGTGTGGTGGAGCCACCGCAACGCCGACGGCCGTACCCGCAGCACCGGCCGCCACCACGGCACCGGCCGCTACCGCAGCCCCCGCACCGGCCGCCACTGAGGCACCGGCTGCCACCGCAGCCCCCGCCACCGAAGCTGCTGCGATCCAACTCTGGTTCCATTCGGGCCAGGGTGGCGAGCGCGATGCGCTAAACGCGACGCTCGACGCCTTCAAGGCGGCCAACCCCGACATCAACGTCGATGCCGTCCAGCTGCCCGAAGGCAGCTACAATGACCAGGTCAACGCCGCCGCACTGGCGAATGATCTGCCGTGTCTGCTCGACTTTGACGGGCCAAACCTCTACAACTACGCCTGGTCGGGGTACCTGACGCCGCTCGATAGCTATGTCTCGGCCGAAATGAAGGCCGATTTCCTGCCATCGATCGTCAGTCAGGGCACCTACAATGGCAAGCTCTACAGCCTCGGTCAGTTTGACTCGGGCCTGGGCTTCTATGCCAACAAAGACTACCTCGAAGCCGCCAGCGTCCGCATTCCGACGGTCGCGCAGCCGTGGACGCTCGACGAGCTGAACGCCGCACTTGCAGCGCTCAAGGCCGTCGCGGGCGTCGAGTATCCGCTCGACCTGAAGATGAACTATGGCCGCGGCGAGTGGTTCACCTACGGGTTCTCACCATTCTTGCAATCGTTTGGCGGCGATCTGATCAACCGCACCGATTACAGCACGGCTGAAGGTGTGATCAATGGCCCTGAGGCGGTTGAGGCGCTGACCTGGTTCCAGGGCGTCTTTACCAGTGGCTACAGCATCGCCAAGCCCGCCGGCGACACCGACTTTGTCGATGGCAAGACGGCGCTCAGCTGGGTCGGCCACTGGACCTACCCAGATTATAGCAAGGCACTTGGCGACAAGCTGCTGGTTCTGCCAGCTCCCGATTTGGGCAGCGGCGCGCGCACCGGCATGGGCAGCTGGAACTGGGGCATCACCGAGGGCTGTGCTGATAAAGACGCCGCCTGGAAGCTGCTCGAGTTCATCCTGTCGACGGACGAAGTCGTACGCATGAGCAAGGCCAGTGGCGCGGTGCCGGCGCGCACCTCGGCGATCGACAAGGTCGAGCTGTTTGCTGACGGTGGCTCGCTGAACATCTACGTCCAGCAGCTCAACAACGGCGTCGCCTTCCCGCGCCCGATCACCCCGGCCTACCCGGCGATCACCATCGCGTTTGCCGAGGCGGTCGATAACATCGTCAATGGTGCCGATGTCAAGGCCGAACTCGACAAGGCGGCAAAAGCGATCGACCAGAACATCGAAGACAATCAGGGGTATCCGGTGCAGTAATCTGCGCCACGCGTGGCGCAGATTACTGCACCGGATACCCCTGATTGTCTTCGATGTTCTGGTCGATCGCTTTTGCCGCCTTGTCGAGTTCGGCCTTGACATCGGCACCATTGACGATGTTATCGACCGCCTCGGCAAACGCGATGGTGATCGCCGGGTAGGCCGGGGTGATCGGGCGCGGGAAGGCGACGCCGTTGTTGAGCTGCTGGACGTAGATGTTCAGCGAGCCACCGTCAGCAAACAGCTCGACCTTGTCGATCGCCGAGGTGCGCGCCGGCACCGCGCCACTGGCCTTGCTCATGCGTACGACTTCGTCCGTCGACAGGATGAACTCGAGCAGCTTCCAGGCGGCGTCTTTATCAGCACAGCCCTCGGTGATGCCCCAGTTCCAGCTGCCCATGCCGGTGCGCGCGCCGCTGCCCAAATCGGGAGCTGGCAGAACCAGCAGCTTGTCGCCAAGTGCCTTGCTATAATCTGGGTAGGTCCAGTGGCCGACCCAGCTGAGCGCCGTCTTGCCATCGACAAAGTCGGTGTCGCCGGCGGGCTTGGCGATGCTGTAGCCACTGGTAAAGACGCCCTGGAACCAGGTCAGCGCCTCAACCGCCTCAGGGCCATTGATCACACCTTCAGCCGTGCTGTAATCGGTGCGGTTGATCAGATCGCCGCCAAACGATTGCAAGAATGGTGAGAACCCGTAGGTGAACCACTCGCCGCGGCCATAGTTCATCTTCAGGTCGAGCGGATACTCGACGCCCGCGACGGCCTTGAGCGCTGCAAGTGCGGCGTTCAGCTCGTCGAGCGTCCACGGCTGCGCGACCGTCGGAATGCGGACGCTGGCGGCTTCGAGGTAGTCTTTGTTGGCATAGAAGCCCAGGCCCGAGTCAAACTGACCGAGGCTGTAGAGCTTGCCATTGTAGGTGCCCTGACTGACGATCGATGGCAGGAAATCGGCCTTCATTTCGGCCGAGACATAGCTATCGAGCGGCGTCAGGTACCCCGACCAGGCGTAGTTGTAGAGGTTTGGCCCGTCAAAGTCGAGCAGACACGGCAGATCATTCGCCAGTGCGGCGGCGTTGACCTGGTCATTGTAGCTGCCTTCGGGCAGCTGGACGGCATCGACGTTGATGTCGGGGTTGGCCGCCTTGAAGGCGTCGAGCGTCGCGTTTAGCGCATCGCGCTCGCCACCCTGGCCCGAATGGAACCAGAGTTGGATCGCAGCAGCTTCGGTGGCGGGGGCTGCGGTGGCAGCCGGTGCCTCAGTGGCGGCCGGTGCGGGGGCTGCGGTAGCGGCCGGTGCCGTGGTGGCGGCCGGTGCTGCGGGTACGGCCGTCGGCGTTGCGGTGGCTCCACCACACGCGGCGAGGGCAAAACTGCCCAACATCAGCGCGGTGGGGAGCGCAAGGAAGGTGTGCTTCATTGCTCGTGTCTCTCCTTTGATACAAAATATCTGTGTATCCATGCAACCATTCTCACAGCATGCGGCATCACTACCTGCTATGAAACATGGTTTCGTGAAAACGTATCAGTACCGTACCACGAACTTATTTGTGTGTCAAGGGCGGCCTATCCAGCCAGGTCAAAGTTGCTTTTTACATATCGTCTTGACAGAAGCATGGATATCTCGTAGGATGCGGGAAAGTATTTTCATGAAAATAGAATGCCGATGAACGACACAACAATCCGTGATGTGGCGCGCGAGGCAGGCGTCAGCATCGCCACGGTTTCGCGGGTCATGAATGATCCCGAGCAGGTAAACATCGTAACGCGGGCACGGGTGATCGAGACGATCGACCGGCTCAAATTTGTGCCACGCAATGAGGCACGCGGCCGTGCCCGGCGCGACGAAGGCCGGATTGGTGTGCTTGCGCCGTTTTTCACGTACCCGTCATTTGTGCAGCGGTTGCGTGGTGTGGCAGCGGCGCTGGCCGAGACCGGTTACGAACTCGTCATTTACAACGTCGATACCACAATCCGTCGCGATCGCTATCTCTCGACGCTACCACTTCTCCGGCGGCTCGATGGCTTGATCGTGATGGCGCTTGAGATCGATGATGCGGTGGCCGAGCGGCTGCAGCATCATGAATTGCCGATGGTGCTGATCGAAAGCAACCCGGCGGCTTTCAACCGTACCCACGCGCAATTTACCCGGATCGATATCGATGATGTCGAAGGTGGCCGGATCGCGGGCGAGTATCTGATCGCGCGTGGCTACCAACGGATCGGCTTCGTCGGCGATGAAGAGGTGCCGGATTACGCGCTGCATACCAGCGATCAGCGGCTGAACGGGCTGCGGCATGCGCTGGCGGCGGCCGGGCGCGTGCTCGACGAAGGGCTGGTGCGCCTGTCGCCGCACGGGCTCGAGCAGGCCGAGGCCGATTGCCACCGCCTGCTCGATCTGGCCGAGCCGCCCGATGCCATTTTTTCGCCGAGCGATACCCAGGCGATGGGTGTCTTGCGGGCAGCGCGCGCGCGCGGGTTGCGGGTGCCGGAAGATCTGGCGATCATCGGGTTTGACGATGTGGATATCGCGGAGTATATCGGGCTGACGACGATCCGACAGTCGCTCGATGAGTCAGGGCGCGTCGCAGTCGATCAGGTGCTGGCGCGGATCGCGGATCCGACGCGGCCGGTGCAGCACGTGCGGCTGCAGCTGCAGCTGGTGCGGCGGATGACGGCGTGACGGGGTGATGGAGCAAAAGGTGAGTATGCGTCTTGGGGCCACCCGCCTACGGATTAATCTGGTGTGGTTTGTGGTTGCGGCTGGTGTTGTCGCTGTCCTGGCGCTATTTGCGTTGCCGTTGTATGCGCCGGGGCTCGACGTAGCCGGGCGCTGGCTGGCGGCGGTGTTGACGATCATCTGGCTGGTGCTGAGCCTGGTGCTGCACGTGCTGGCGCACATCCTGGTGGCGATGCGGCTGGGTGCGCCGTTGCCCGCGCAGATCGACCTCGGCTCGCTGGGTGACGCGGCGCAGATCTGGCCGCCGCACACGCTGCGCGCGGATGCTGCCGGGGCGTTGGCCGGGCCGCTGACGCACGGGCTGCTGGCCGGGCTGGCGTTTATGATCTGGGATGCGCAGCCACACCCGATCGTGAGTGCGGTGGCATTTGGCGTGTTGATCGCCAATACGCTGCTGGCGCTGGTGCTGCTGGCGCCGGGTTACCCCTGCGATGGCGGGCGGATCGTGCGCCACACGCTCGGCGCACGGGCGACACTGCGGCTGGGGCGCGGTGCGGCGCTGCTGTTTGCGGGCTATGGTCTGCTCCTGATCGGGCTTGGGGCAACTGGCGCGCGGTTTGGCATCGAGGTTGGTGTTGGTATCCTGCTGGCCGCCGTACTGGTGCTGACACGCCAGCGCAGCCAGCCGGTGGGTGCGGATCCGCCGCTGCGCCGCTGGTTGCTGCCGCTGCTGGGGGTGCTGGCGCTGCCGCCGCTGGCGCTGACACCGCTGCTGAACGGCCTGTATGCGCCCGGCGATGCGGTACCGGTCGGGCCGATGATCCAATCTCCATCGCCACGCGTCTTTCCATCGGTGGGCGATCTGCTGCTCACCACGGTCCTGTTGCAGACGCCGATCACTGCGGCACAATGGATTCAATCACAAACGATGCCCGGTTACACGCTGGTGCCACCCGAACAGATCATCCCGCGCGATACGACGCCCGAAGAGGTCGTACGCCGGAGTGTCTCGCTGCTCGATGCGAGCGAGGCGACGGCGATCGTGCTGGGCGCACAACTTGCGGGCTACCCGGCGAGTATCACCAGTACTGCCGTGCTGATCGTCGACACTGCGCCCGAGAGCCCGGCGCGGGCGGTGCTGCGCGCGGGTGACCGGCTGGTGGCGGTCGACGGTGTGCCGGTGCGTTCGGTCGCGGCGCTTGGCACGGTCTTGCGCACGCGCGCGGCGGGTGAGCAGGTGACGCTCGATCTGATCCGTGATGCGACGCCGCAACAGGTCGAAGTGACGCTGCTGCCGCCCGCCGTCGCGGGTGGTGCGCCACGGATCGGAATCGCGGCCGAAGACGATGGACTGGTGATCGATCTGCCCTTCCCGCTGGCGATCACGACCGAGAAAATCGTCGGTGGGCCATCGGCCGGCCTGATGTTTACGCTGGCGGTCTATGATGCGCTGACGCCCGCCGATCTGACGCGCGGGCGGCGAATCGCGGGCACGGGCACGATCGACCGCGACGGGCGGGTGGGGCCGATCGGCGGGATCGCGCAAAAAGTGGTGGCCGCCGAGCGCGCGGGTGCGACGATCTTTCTTACACCGCCCGATCATTACGATGAAGCCGTGCGTACAGCGCGCACGATTGTGGTCGTGCAGGTGACCAGCGCGCAGGAAGCGATCGCGCGGCTCGAGCAGCCGTGACGCGGATGATGCTACAATATCTGCCGGGAGAGGGAGCAGTGTGAACCAGATTAGCAGGCGTTCGTATATCAGCTGGTTTGTCTCGGCGCTGTGTGTGCTGATCGGCATCATCTTGCTGCGTCAGACGTACGGGCCGCCAGCGGCCGGATCGCCGCCCACCACCACGGCTGTGCCAGATCTGCGCACGATCACGCCTGCGGTGTCGGACACGCCCGCTGAGCCGCTGGTGACACAGGAAGTCCTCTCGACACCACCGCCGCTGGTGACCGAGACCAGCGTGGCGACGATACCCGCCGACGCCACGCCGACGACTATCCCGCTTGGGCCGACGGCCGCGCCGACGATCGCACCGCCACCGGTGGATCCGGCTTACCCGGCCCCCGTGCCGACGATCGTGGAGCCCACGGCCTACCCGGCACCCTGAGTCACGTTTTGACGTTATGTTACAATGCTGAGCATGCACGCAATCGCCGACATGCTGCAGAGCCTGGCGCGGCGTCAGGGGCGCGCCGAGACGCGACCTCTGGCGCTCTTGCGCACGCTCGATGCGGTGACGGGCGAGCGAATCTCGCACCTGCCAATCGACCGTGAGCTCGCCGATGCCTGGATCGCGCTGGCGGGCGAGCAGTTTCGGCCGCACCACGCGCACGCACTGGCCGCACTGCGGCGCGCCGAACCCACCGCGCTCCGATCGGATGTTCCGGCCGTGGATCTCTCGGCGTTGCTGCTGTGCTATGCCACGCTTGCAGACTCCCCCGGCCGCAGCGCGCTGCTGCTGACCCCAAATGACGACGCTGCCTGGCAGTTGCACACGCGCCTCGACGGGATCGCAGCGACGTTGCCGGTGCGCCAGCGCCGCCGCGCCACGCTGTGTGTCGCTGGCCAGCGCCCCGATCTGTTTGCCCCATTTGTGGTGGCCACGCCTGAGGGCTTGCACAACCGCCTGTTGCGCCACCACGAACGCGCCTGGAGTACCTTCTGGCAGGGAGTGCGGCTGGTGCATTTCGCCGATATCCACGCCTACCAGGGGGTTGCGGCCGCGCACCTGGCCGATCTGCTGCTGCGTGCGCAGCGCGTGGCGGCGGCGCACGGTGCCCCGGACCCGTTGCTGCTGGCCACGCTGCACGGCCTCGGCGAGCCCGATGCGGCATTGCGCGCGATCGCCGGGCAGCCGTGGCGCATCATCGCCGCGGATGATTTTGATACACGCGAGGTCACGCTGGCGGTCTGGCAGGCGGGTGCTTCCCGGCTGCGTGAGGTCGCCGAGGTGGCGACCGGGCTCCAGCGTCAGGGATTGCGGGTTCATGTGCTGTGTGGCAGCCTCGATCGCGCCGCGCTTGCACCGATCCTGGGCGACGTGCCGGGGATCACGGTCGGCCCGGATCTGGCCAGCGCGCAGGCGGTGATACTGGCGGGCTATCCGGGCAGCCACGCGGTCGTGCGGCGCGCGCTCCGCTCGGGTGCGCAGGCCGTCGTGCTGGTGCTCGGCGATTTACCACACGAACAGGCGCTGGTACACATGACCGAGACGCTGGTGCGCGGCGAGCCGCCCGCCTGGGTTGCGGCGGCACCAAACGCCTACGTGACCGCGCAGCACGTGGTGTGTGCGGCGAGCGAATTGCCGCTCACGGCGGCCGAGACCGAGGCCTGGGGCGCAAATGAGATTGTGGCGCGGCTGGTCGAGCACGGGCGGCTGGTCGATTTGCCCGACCCGGAGATCGCCTGGAAACCCGCGACCGACGAGGATCCGTATGCCGACATGGATCTGATGGCGTCGAGCGGTGGCGCGATCGAGGCACTGAACGAGCAAAATCAGCTGATCGCGCGGCTCGATCCGACCGGCTTCGAACGCTGGACGTTCCCGGGTGCAGCGCTGCCCGCCGGTGCTGGCGGGCTACGGGTGCGCAGCCGTGATGAGGAAGCGGGCCGGATTGTGCTGCGCCACGAAGCAAACGGCCGCCGCACGCTGCCATTGCGCCGCTGTACCGCCGAGGTGCGCGAGGTGCGCCAGGAGCGCGCGTTGCAGAGCGGGCATCAGGTGGGCCACGGGCGGGTCGTGGTGCAAGAAGAAATCACCGGCTACCGCGAACATGTGCCCGGCCAGCCGCCGGTGGATCGGCAGCTCGATACGGCGTTGCAGACGCGCTGGGTCGCGCCAGCGTGCTGGTTTGTGCTGCCGGTGGCGCTCCAACCGCAAGGGCAACTGGTGGGCTGGTGTATGACGGCCGCGCTCGCGCTACGCACGACGGCGACGATGACCGATCTTGCGCCGTGCTACGACCCGGCGACGCGGCGCGTGTACCTGGTGGATACCCAGCCGGGCGGCCAAGGGCTGGCAGCGTGGATCTTTGCCAACGCCGAGACGCTGCTCAAACTCGCGTACGATGTGGCGCTGGCCTGCCGCACCGACCCACTGTTCGAACCGCTGAGCCGCACCGAGCAGGATTGGTTGCTGGCACTACTGGGCCGGGGTGCCGAAGTGCCGGTGATACGGCCCCGTGAACCTCTCACGCCTGACACACCGCCCCGCACCCCCGGCCCCGCTCCCAAGCCGGAGGCAGGGGAGCAGGCGCGGCCGTCTGTGCCGCCGCCACTTGCACGCAGCGAACCGCCGCTGCCCACGCGCAACGAGCCGCGCGCCCGCATCCCCGACCCCGCTCCTACGCCGGAGGCAGGGGAACGCAGCGATGCCCTTCCCGCAGGCGGGCGCGGGGAACGATCCGCCCCACCCCCCGCTCACGCGGAGCCGCCGCGCCCACCCGAGCCAGCGCCCACGCCATCGGCAGCCGATGCGGATGCACTGGTAGAGCGGTTGCGCCGCCAGCGCGAGGCGCGCGAGCGCCAGGATCTGCGCAATGCACCGCCGCGCCCGGTGGCGAAGGCGAGCGTACCCGGTGCGCCTGCGGTGGCGCGCTTTGCGGTGGGTGACAAGATCTTCTGCCTGCCGTACGGCGATGGCGAAGTGCGCGCCAGCCGTGTGATAGGCGACCGCGAGCGGCTGATCGTCGATTTCCCCGGGCATGGCGAATTGATGATCGACCCGGCGGTGTCGCTGGTGCGCAAGATTGAGGAGCCTGCTGCGCAGGAGGATGATTTGCTCTGAGACGCGATCTGGTGCGGCTACGCGCCGCAGCGGCAGATGGCGTGGCCCTTGCACCCCGCTGGCGGGCGCGATGCCTCGCCAGACCAGCCCGTAAGGCGGCGCCGTGCATTGTGGTGTGTTTCGCGACTACCCTATGTCGTCTCTTCCTCGCCATCCACCGCGTGGCGCACGAGCGCGTCGAGCGGCACGATCCGCAGCGCGGCGGCGTTGGTGGCGGCAAGGCGCACCGGCGGTGCCACGCCCGCGTCGAGCGCTTCGCGCCAGCGCGTGGCGCACAGGCACCAGCTATCGCCGGGTTTGAGACCGGGGAAGCGGTACTCCGGGCGCGGCGTGATCAGGTCGTTGCCACGCGACCGCGAGAAGGCTAGGAACTCGGCGGTGACGACGGCGCAGACCACATGGATGCCACGATCCTCAGGGCCGGTGGCGCAGCAACCGTCGCGGTAGAAGCCGGTCAGCGGGTTGGTCGAGCAGCTCGCGAGCGGTTCGCCAAAGACGTTGCGGTCGGTATTTTGCACGTTGGCACTCCTTTATTCCCGGATCGGGTGGCACCCGTGGGCTGGATGCGGCTGCGCGCCGCTGCGGGCGGGGGCGACCGCGCGCCCCCACCCCCCGCGTCGGTGGCGTAGCCCCCGAACCCCCAAAGGCGGCCAGTTGCGAAGGCGTAGCCGATTGGGAAGCGCATGCCTGGTTGCGACGTACCGCGTAAGCATTGCTCCCCCCAGCGGTGGGCTTCAGCCCGCCGCTGCCCCGCCAGCCGCATGCCCGGTTGCGGCGTACCGCGCCCAGCAAAGCGACACTGGTACAATGGTTACGATGATGCACCCCTCTACCCGGCGTGGGAGAGGGGCCGGGGGTGAGGACGCACTGCTACCCCGCCAGCCGCGCCACGATCGCATCGGCGTCGTAGACACAGCCGCCCCAGGTGCCGCCGCTGGCCCCCACAAGCGCGGCCCACAGCCGCGTGTCGGCGGGCAGGCCCGGGTGCGGCGCGAGGTCGGGGTGCGGCGTACGCGCCGCGAGCAGCAGCGCACCCTGAGCGGCATCGAAGGTCGTCTCGGCATCGCCGATCAGATCGACGCTGCCAACCATGCCGCTGCGGTCGACGATAATCTGGATCAGGTCGCCGTCGCGCACGCGCCCGATCGGGCCGCCCGCCAGCGCCTCCGGGCCGACGTGGCCGATGCACGCGCCGGTGCTGACGCCCGAGAAACGTGCGTCGGTGATCACGGCGACTTCGCGGCCCCACGAGAGGTGCTTGAGCGCCGAGGTGACCTGGTAGATCTCTTCCATGCCGGTGCCCATCGGGCCACCACACACGAGCACGACGATATCACCGGCTTTGACCGCCTCCGGGCCATGGCTCTTGATCGCGCGCACGGCGTCGCGCTCGCGGATGAAGACCCGCGCGCGGCCAATCTTGCGGTAGACATTATCTGCATCGACGACGCGCGTATCGATCGCGGTGCTTTTGATCACCGAACCCTCGGGGGCCAGGTTGCCACGTGGGAACGTGAGCGTGCCGGTGAGCCCGCGCGCCCGCGCGCGATCGGGGGCCATGATCACGTCATCGGGGTCGATCCCGTCGCGTTCGCGCAACAGGGCACGGACTTCGCGCCGCCGGGTGCTGCTCTCCCATGCATCGAGCACCGCGCCGAGCCGCAGCCCGCTCACGGTGAGCGCATCCTCGTGCAACAACCCTAAGCCACGCAAATGTAGCATCACCTCGGGGACACCACCGGCCATGAACACCTGAACGGTGACGTGGTTGCGTGGGCCGTTTGGCAGTACATCAACCAGCCGTGGCACTGCGCGGTTGAGCGCGCTCCAGTCTTCGACTGTGGGCCGCGGCAGCCCGGCGGCGTGGGCGATCGCCGGGATGTGCAACAGCAAATTGGTGCTGCCGCCCATCGCGGCATGCACCGCCATCGCGTTGTGCAGCGCATCGCTGGTCAGGATCTGGCGCGTGGTGGTCTTCTGTTTGATCAGCCGCAGGGCAGCGCGTGCCGAATCGCGCGCCAGGTTGAGCCAGATCGGCTGGCCCGAGGGCGCGAGCGCGCTGTGCGGCAGCGCCAGCCCCAGTCCTTCGGCCACGGCCTGCGCGGTAGCGGCGGTGCCAAAGAATTGGCAGCCACCACCGGGCGTGGCGCAGGCACGGCAGCCCATCGCGGCCGCTTCGGCCAGCGAGATCTCACCGTGCGCAAAACGCGCCCCGATCGTCTGGATCATGCCCGCGTCCTCGCCGTCGATCGGCGGCAAGGTGACGCCGCCGGGTACGATGACACACGGCATATCCGGCGTCCCGGCCAACGCCATGAGCATTGCCGGCAGCCCCTTGTCGCACGTTGCGATGCCGATCACCGCGCGGCGAGTGGGCAGCGAGCGGATCAGGCGGCGGAAGACAATTGCGGCGTCGTTGCGGTACGGCAGGCTATCGAACATACCCTCGGTACCCTGTGTTCGGCCATCGCACGGGTCGGTCACATATCCCGCAAACGGCATGCCGCCCTCGGCGCGCAGTGTATCGGCGGCCGCGAGCATTTGCAGCGCCAGCTCCCAGTGGCCGGTGTGGTAGCCAAGCGCGCGCGCCTTGCCATCGGCATCGCGGATGCCGCCCTGCGTGCTGAGCAGCAGCACCTGCGGGCGCGTCAGCTCCTCGGGCTCCCAGCCCATCCCCACGTTCTGGCTCCAGGCAAACAGGTTGCCGCTCGGCTCTTCGAGCAGCATCTGCTCAGTGAAGGGCAGCGCGCCCGCAGGGCCAGCTGCGGCGCTGGCGAGCTCGGGTGGGATACTGCCAAACAGGTCATCGAGAAACGGATCATCGCTCATAGCAGTGTCTCCAGCGTTGGCGGCTTATTGTTGGAAGCCAGATCGTGCGCGGCACGGATGGGTAGTGGCAACCGGTAGCGGCCAGTACACGCCATGATGATCTCGATTGCACTGGCGAGGCTGATCCGGTGGCCGCTCGAAATATACACCGGTTTGACGCCCACGCGCGTGCGCAGTACCACGCCAATCGCCTCATCGCGATCGACCAGCGCCACATGCGCGCCGCGTTCGTCTGGCAATTCGGCGTGGCGGCCCACCAGCAGCGATTTGGCGCAGCCGATGCTTGGTGTATCGCGCAGCACGCCGATATGGCTGGCGATCCCCAGCCGCCTTGGGTGCGCGATGCCCTGGCCATCAAAGATCAGCAGATCGGGCATCATGCTGAGTGCATCGAGCGCGGCCATGACCGCCGGGCCTTCGCGAAAGCTCAGGAAGCCGGGAATGTAGGGCAGCGGCGGCGGTG
>JAYUYF010000306.1:0-10717 GCA_043752605.1 Roseiflexaceae bacterium | reverse complement strand
GCGCGACGATGAGATTGGCCGTGGCCAGACGCTGATCGGCCCGCACCGCGATGACCTGGTGATCGATGTTGGTGGCGTCTCGGTGGGTGCCTACGGCTCGCGCGGCCAGCAGCGCAGCGCCACACTGGCGCTCAAACTCGCCGAAGCCGAGATGATGCGCCAGCGGGCGGGTGAAGCACCGGTGCTGCTGCTCGATGATCTGCTCAGCGAGCTCGATGCCGAGCGGCGCGCGTACCTGCAAGAGGTCATCACTGCGCCCGGCGCGCAGACACTGATCACCGCCACCGGCCTCGAAGCCTTCGATGCGGGCTTCCTCGCCAACGCCCGCACGATTCGGGTAGAGCAGGGGCAGCTCTTCGCGACGTAGGGAACCTCACCCCCCATCCCCCCGCGCCCCGCCCGCGCAATACAACGCCGCATATCCATCACGCACAATCTCGCGCACATCCAACCCTGCCACACTGGCTGGCCCGCCCACAAAACAGACCGGCCGCCCGGCATAGCGCAACGCGCGCGCGGCCCACGGCACATCGCCGGGTTCATTGATATCGACGACGACATCGGGGCGCTGGCGCTCCACCAGGTGCAGGTATAGCAGCGTCGTGCCCTGCTCCCAGTGGCTGATTACGGCCGCATTGGGCGGGAGCATGGCCAGCGCCCGCTCGCCAAACGCGCGGAACACCGTCAGGCCACGTTTATCGGTGTAGGGTAATCGACTGTAACCCCAGCCAACCGCCGCCAGCAGCAACAGCACAGCCACGATCCGGGGAAAACGGGATCGCGTGCCAGGGCCAAATCTGCCGGGTATGCCCTCCCGCTCACGCCTGGATGCGGGCGCGCTGCTACGCAGCCACGGCCCCGCCAGCAACCCATCGCTGGCGAGCGCCAGCCAGAGCGCCCACGGCAGCAGCAGTGGCAGCGTGAAGACGGGTGCATCTTCCACCGCTGGCCCGAGCAACAGCAGGTACGCGAGCGTCGCCGCAGCCACCCAACCGCTGGCGACCAGCAACACCGGCCGCCTGCCACAGCGCCACACGCCAACCACGCCCAGCAGCACGCCCAGCGGCCCAAATTCAAACCAGAGCCGCGCGGCGACCATGCGTAGCACTGCAAGCGCCGCAGCCGGATCGGGCAGACGAAAAATCCCGCGCCGCACCGCACCACCGCTCAGCAGATCCGCAAGCTCGCCCCAGTTGCGCGGTGCACCCCAGAAGAACAGCGTTGGCAGGCCGTAATCGAGGCCGGAGAATGGCCCGAAGCGCGCAAACTGGAGCACTGGATAGAGCAGTGGCGTCAAACCCACCGCAAAACAGCACGCGACGGCAATTGTGCGCCGGATGCGCAACCGCGCCGGATCTGTTTTTCCAAATAGCGAATGCAGCAGCCAGAAGCCAACCACCGGCAACAGGGTAATGACAAACAACCCGTGCTGGGTGGCACCCAACCCGGCCAGCAGCGCGGCCGCACGCAGGTTGCCCGCCGCCAGCGCGAGGGCTGTTGCGCACAGCAGCAGCAACAACGGCGCATACGCCTCGGCCACCGTCGCGGCCCCCCAGACGCCGGGCGTGAACGCCAGCGCCAGCGTGCCCAGCAGTGCCGCCGCGCGCACCAGCCCCAGCCGCCGCAGCACCCCGTACCCGATTGTCATGGCCAGCGCCACGCAGACCACCGAAAACAGCGTCACACGGCGCGCCAGTGTCCCCGATGGGAAGACCTGAGTTGCCAGCCAGCCGCCCAGCACCGAGAGCGGGTAGGTGGTGGGGTGCGGCACCCCCAGCGTAGCCCCAACGATCTGAAATTCGGCCGAATCGCCGGAAAGTACATCGGGCGCGGCGGTGCGGAAGTAGAGCCACAGCAGCGCCAGCAGCACGCCGAGCGCCAGCAACAGATCGGCGTGGCGGCGCAGGTGCGCCAGGGCAGCGTTTGGTTTGCCGTTCACATAATTCCTTGCACGGACGGGTTGCGCATTGTACCATGGTACACTACCGACATATCCGGTCACGCGAGGAGACGACGATGGTGGCAACGATTTCGCGATATCAGTTTACTGTACACGAGTACACACGCATGCGTGCGAGTGGTATCTTTGGCGAGAATCAACGGGTGGAGTTAATCGATGGAGAGGTACGAACAATGAGCCCGATTGGTCCGCTGCATATCGCAATTGTCAACCGACTCAACCGATTGCTCTCACGGCAGGTCGGCGACGCAGCGATCGTCAGTGTCCAGAACGCGATCCAGCTCGACGATTACAGCGAGCCACAACCCGACATCGTCCTGCTCGCACCGCGCGCCGATTTCTATGCCGATGCGCTGACGCGGCCGGACGATGTGCTGCTTCTCGTCGAGGTCGCCGACAGCTCACTGGCCTACGACCGCGACGAGAAGCTGCCACGCTATGCAGCGGCGGGGATCCCGGTCGTCTGGATCATCGATGTCGCCGGGCGTTGTGTCGAGCAGCACGCCAACCCGCGCGGTTCGCACTACCGCACGCGCGAGATCGCCAGCGAGGGTTCGCTCCAGCTCGCCGCGATTGCGGCGATGCAGATCGATCTGGCGCAGATCTTTGGATAGGCCAGCGAGGAACCACACGATTTGCCAGACCAGCTGACCGAGCCGCCGCAGATTCCCGCCGCAGGCGCACGCGCCGAGATCCGCGTCAGCAACTCGCGCTTTATCGGCAGCATCGCCCCCGCCGCAGATGTGCCCGACGCGCGCAGCTTTATCGCCGCACTGCGCGCCGAGATGCCCGACGCGACGCACCACGTCTATGCGTATGTGATCGGCCACGGAGCCACGACCACGCTCGGCATGAGCGACGACGGCGAGCCCGCGGGCACTGCGGGGCGCCCGACGCTGGCGGTCCTGCGCGGCAGTGGCCTCGGCGATGTGGTGCTGGTGGTGACGCGCTACTTTGGTGGCACATTACTCGGCACAGGCGGCCTGGTGCGCGCCTACAGCGATGCTGCACGCGCGGTGCTTGATCTGACGCCGCGCACGCCAAAGATTGCACGCTGCACACTGCTGGTAGAGATCGGCTATGCTGCGTACGAACAGGTGCGGCGGATTATCATAGCGCACGCCGGCGAGATCGAAGACGAAACCTTCGCCGCCGGTGTGTCGCTCGCGGCGCGGATCCCGGTCGCGCAGGCGGCCGCGCTCCGGTTGGCGTTGCGCGAGGCCACAGCAGGGCAAGTGGAAATTGTAGAAATTGCGGAGTTGGCGTAATTGGGAAGCGCCGCAGCAAGCTGCGGCGCTCCGGTGGCGGATTAGAAGCGCGTAGTATCGTTGGTCGTCGCGCGCATGGTCTCGACTTCCACAGTCGTAACCGGCACATCCTGCGCGGGTGTGGCACGGCCAGCGGCAGGTGCGCGGCGCAGCAGCAGGCCAACCCACGCCAGCAGCCGGTCGAACATCGCGGTCTCGCGGCCGCGCAGCAGCAAGCTCGTGCCGCCGAGGATCAGCAGGCCCGGCAGCCACGCGCCGAGCAGCACGATCATCGCGAGGCCAGTACCCCACAGCCCGGCCTGGATCGCTTCATCGTGCCGCCCAATCTTGCGCCGTTCGCGGTAGCCAATCACACCGGCCGCCACCAGCGAGGCGGGCAGCAACAGCCACCACAGATTGAGCGCCCACACTAGCCCGAGGCCGAGTAGTGCGCCACCGAGAGCCATCGCCCGGCGATTTTCGATATTGGTCGTCATCATCGCTCCTTTGTGTCGTTCAAAAGTATCGCGTATCATACTGAGTGTGGTACGCGCCACACGGGGGAAAGTTGCATGCTCTCGGTCATCATTGTGAACTGGAACGGGCTGCGGTATCTGCCCGCCTGTATCGACGCGATCGCACCACAGCTGCCGGCCGATGCGGAGATCCTGCTCGTCGATAATGGCTCGCACGACGGCAGCGTGGCGTGGGCAGCGGGCGACCCACGGTTGCGGCTGGTCGCACTGCCCGAGAACACGGGCTTCGCGGGTGGGGTCAATGCCGGGCTTGCCGCTGCGCGCGGTGACCTGTTGTTGCTGCTCAACAACGATGCCTTTGTCGAACCCGGGTTTGTCGGTGCACTGCTGGCAGCCGCCAGCGCGCAGCCGCACGTCAGCGCATTTGGCGCGGTGTTGACCTTTGCGCACCGCCCGGATCTCGTCGCCTCGGCGGGGATCCGGCTGCGCGCCGATGGCGTCGCGCTCGACCTGTGGCCGTTGTTGCCCGTCGTACAGCTGCCCACCGAACCACAGCAGATCCTGGGCGTGAGCGGCGGGGCGGCGCTGGTGCGGCGCGCGTTGTTTGATGATCTGGGTGGCATGGAGATCACCTTCTTCAATTATCTCGAAGATGTGGATCTGGCGCTGCGCGCGCGGCTGCGTGGCCATGTGAGTATCGTGGTGCCAGCTGCACGCGCGCGCCATATTTACTCGGCCACCGGCGTGCAGGGCAGTGCGTTCAAGCAACACTTGCTTGGCCAGAACCGGATCCGTGTGCTGGTGCGCTGCCTGCCCGGCGCACTGTTGCCAGGCATGCTGCCGCAGATCCTGGCCTACGAGATCCAGACGCTGGTATATGCACTGCTGACACGTCAGCCTGCGATCGTCGGCGGGCGGCTGGCTGCCCTGCGCCAGCTCGGGTTGTTGCTCGCCCAACGCCGCACTCTCCAGCGCACCGCAACGGCCAACGGCGAGCTCGAACAGTGGATCGAGCCCGCGCCGTGGCCGTGGCGTACGTTACGCGACCAGCATGCACTCGACGCGGTGCTCCGGGCGCGCACCAAAGCGGTGCCGGAAGCTTGACACACCCTGAGCGCAGTGGTACTATACAGCACGCGGGCGATTAGCTCAGTTGGTTAGAGCGCAACGTTGACATCGTTGAGGTCACTAGTTCGAATCTAGTATCGCCCACCACCCACCCGCCCACGAGGATTGAAAGCCTGGACGCACGACGTTCGGCTTTTCAATCCTCGTTTGCGTTTAGGAATGTATGAGCACTGCGTTTGTCCGTATTGTTCGCGTTTTTTTGCAATGTGTACTGTTGCGCTGCCCGGCCTGCGAGCGTGGCAAAATGTTTCGCTCGGCGTTTCGCATGAACGTGCGTTGCCCGGTGTGTGGCATGATCTTCGAGCGCGATGCGGGCGAGATTACCGGCGGCATTGCGATCAATTCGGTCGTCACCATGTTTCTCGCGCTATCGGGCGCATTCCTCGCATTTGTCACCGAGATCCCGCTCAACTTGCTGCTCGGTGTTATGGTCGTGCTGACGGTACTGTTTCCGATCGCATTTTACCGTCATTCACGTGCGCTGTGGGTCGGCGTGATCTATCTGACCGGGAGCATGTTCGAGGATTGACGACGTGCTTCTCAGCGGGCGCATTACGATGCTTTGCTACCGGGGTGCGCGGCCGACACCCGACTCGGTGTAGCCGGTCATCTCGAGGTAGCCATAGCCGCCAGCGCTGCCGCTCACGCGCACTGTACCCTCCCAGTAGATGATTGTGACGGGCAACTCCTGGTCGTCGATCTGGGCATCGATGCGTAGATCAAGCCCGTGTGCGGGTGCTGCCAGCCGCCAGCCGATCGGGTACTCCGCGCCACTACGCGGACTGCGCCAGCGGCGCTCTGGCGTCAATTTCACCTCATCTGCCAGCAACGGCTGCGTGCTGCCATCGGTGGCGACGAGTACACCTTTACTGTACGGGTCAGTCGTGCCATCACGCAGCCGCAACTGATAGAACATGATATCGCGCCCATCATCGAGATGCAGCGCAAACCAGTCCCAGCCAACCTGGTTTTCACCCAGCGCGCTGGTACTCCACTCGCGATCCATCCAGGCATCGCCGCTTACCTGTACATCACGCCCACCGCTGCGGATCGTGCCAGCAGCGGGCATCCGGGTGAGCGAATAATAGTACGATGCATTCCCCGGTTCTGCGCTCTTCTGGCTCAGGCCACGATCACCCTGTAAGACGATCGGCTTGCCCGCCGCGAGCGTCAGGTCGATTGCCACATCGTCCTGTTGTGCCTGTAAACGCATCGGGAAGGTATCCTGCGGCCCACTGGCCTGCCAATCGTCGAGCCAGACGCGAAACGGTGCCGCCTGCGCATCTGCCAGACCACCCGCAATCCGGCTGAAACGCTCGGTGGCCACAAAACGCCGCTGTACGACATCCGAGACGGCGAAGTGCGCCATCGCAATCCCCTGGGGTGCGAGCGTAGAGGCGCGCTGGAGCGCCTCGGGTGTCAGCCCAAACCGAAAGAACGTCAACTGGAAGCCGTAGCGGTCACCATTACTGCTGGCCAGATTGCCCGTGTAATACCACCATTCGGCGGCAAACTCGGGGTGCGGCCCGTGGTCTGCGGGGAAGCGAAACTCGCGCGGCGCGAGGACTTTTGCAAACCGCGCATCGCCCGTGCCAGCCAGCGCCTCGCTGACGGTCAACTGCGCCTCGGGTAGCGCGGGTGCCACCGCGCCACAGCCAGCAAGCAGTAATGGCAGGGTACCGAGACGCAGCAGCGCGGCACGACGCGTCACCGCGCGCACGGTAGGCCGCGTTTGTCTCACGTCATTGCCAGCGGTGGAATCATCGCGTCGATTACCTGCGAATCGGTGGCATGCAGTACAGCCGTCATCAACTGCTGCAACACGGTAGGATCATCGAGGCGCGTCACGCGCTGCACAAGATTTGCGGGCACAGGCGTCGTACGTGCTTCGATGATCGCGATCAGCCCTTGCTGAAGCGCGACGACAGCACGCACCCGCTCCTGCTCCGCACGCTGTGCGCGTCGTTCGAGATCGCGTTCCTTCACAGCAAACGTGCGGTTCATTTCAGCACGCATATCTTCGGTAAGATATTGGATGAGTTCGCTCTGCATGAGACGCTCCCTGGTTACGAGACGCACAAAACGCTGCTTGTCGATCAATGGCTCAGCAAATACGCCGAGCGCAGCCAGTAGATCATGTTGCACCGGCGGCGCGACCGTCTCCATGATTTGCCGGGCCACGGCTTCGGCCATTGCGCCTGTCGCGCCGCGCATCAATGGCGACAGGATCAGCATTCCGGGCGATCCCGTCGCAATAATTGCCTGCACATCCAGCTCCCACAAACGAATACACGGAAGCCGAACAAACCAGCCATTGCCATCGTCAAGCCGTTGGTCAAGCAGGTCGCCCGCATCCGCCGCTTTATTGATATAGACGATCGTCGCCAGCACCCGTTCTGCCACTGCGCGCTGCCCGAGCCACGCCAGGTATCCGAGCGTCCGCCAGAGGATCAGCTTATCAGTGTACGCTTGCCACTCAATAATGTGCAGGTATTCCCTGCCAGTATTATCGCGCAGGCGTAAGACGTTGTCCAATGTTTGCTTGCTCGCTGGCATCTCGATCGTCTCGACCGCGAGTACCTCCGACGCTGGCGTACCCAGCAGATCCAGTAGATCGGCTGCGCAATGACGCGTCAATACTTTGAGCGGAATATCGGTTCGCATTGCACCCCGGCCATAATTCCATTGATGCAATATTAGAACATGTGTTTTTATTTGTCAACGAACAGTTTATTCATCGCGCAAGGCGAGCGCGGGTGAGGTGCGCGCCATACGCCAGGCCGGATACAGGCCAGCGAGTACAGCGGCGACCAGCGCAGTCGCTACCGCCTGCGCAAACAGACCGGGATCAAGCCGGAAGAAAAGTGTCCAGCCAAAACTGCGTTTGTTGATAAAAAAGACCAGCACCGCCGCCATCATGACGCCGGTCGGGATCGCGAGCGCGCCCGCCGTGAGGCCCATCAGCGCGGTCTGCGAGACTACCAGCCGCCAGAGTTGCCCGGGCGTGAGACCGAGCGCGCGCAACATGGCCAGCTCGCGCGCACGCTCAAGCTGGAGCGCCGTAAGCGCCGCAAGGATACCGATGAACGCGACCACGGTGGCGAGCAATTGTAGCACCGAGGTAATCGCAAACGTGCGGTCAAAGATCGCGATCGAGGCCTCGCGCAACGTACGATTCGAGCGGATCAGCACCACCTCTCCGGCGGGCACCAGCGCACGTAGCGCCTGCACCTGTGCCTCGGGGTCCTGTCCCGGCGCAACATACAGGCCCATCGAAGAGATCACCGGGTCGTCGTACAGCTCACGGTAGCGCGCCAGCGGCAGCATGACCACACCCTGATCGCTGCCATAATCATAATAGACCCCGGCGATCCGGAAGCTCCGCTCACCACGGTCGGTGGTGAGCGTAATCTGCTGCCCGACGACAAGCCCGTGGCGAAACGCGAGCGGCTCGGAGACCAGCACATCGCTCGCCGCAAACGCGGGCCAGGCCTGCGCCGGGTCACCCGCTACGAAACGAAACCCCTGCTGATCGGGCGCATCGACCTCGACAGCCAGCGCCAGCACCGGACCGACGCTGCTCGCGACGGTGGCGCTCCGGTAGCGCCGCGCACGCTCGACACCGGGCGCATTTGCGAGGAGATCGACGACCGCAGGCGGGATAGGGGCATCGAGCCGCCCGGCCGACGCGCTCGGCGCCGAGACAAACACATCCGCGCGCAGCGTCACTTCCAGCCAGCCGATCAGGGTATCGCGGAAGCTGCCGACCATCAGGCCGACGCCGATCGTGACCGAGATCGCGATCATCAGCGCGGCGATCGCGACTGCGGTGCGGCTCAGCGCGGCCGAGACATCACGCGCGGCCATGCGCCCCAGCGTGCCACCCACACGGCCGAGCACGGGCCGTAGTACAGCCATCAGCACCAGCGTGGTGGCGGGCACCAGCGCGGCCGCGCCGAGCGTCATCGCGAGCAGCGCACCAAAGCCAAGCACCAGGCTGCCACCCGGCAGCGCGAGCATCGCCAGACCGGCCAGCAACAACAGTACACCCACACCCGCCGCGATCGGGGCGAACTGGCGCGCGCGATCCTCGAATGATGAGCGACGCAACACCAGCCGCGGCGGCGTAAACGTCGCTTCGGCGGCGGGCACCAGTGCCGCCACCAGCGTCGCGCCGACACCGAGCACGAGCCCTTTGACGATCGGCAGCCAGCCGATCTCGACCGCGCGCACGGTCACGCTAAAATACAGGTCGTTGATCGTCTGTGTGACAAGCCCGACCAGCCCGCGCCCCAGCGCGACACCAAGCACGACGCCGAGCAGCGCACCGACCACGCCGAGCAGCAACGCCTCGCCGATCACCAGCGCGAAGATCTGGCCGCGCGTGACACCAATACACCGCAACATCCCGAGCAGCGCGCGGCGTTGCACCACCGAGAACGTGATCGTGTTGTAGATTAAAAACATGCCGACTACGAGCGCCAGCAAGCTGAGCGCGGTCAGATTGAGTTCGAACGCGGCCGTCATCTGCTGAATGGCGTTGCCGCGTAGCGCCGGGGTCTCGATCCGCGCGCCGGGCGGCAGGATCGTCTGGATGCGCGCCAGCTCGGCTTCGCCCGCCGCACCATCCGGCAACAACAGATCGATCCGGCTGAGCCGCCCGACACGACCAAACCACTCCTGCGCGGTGGCGATATCGACGACCAGCAGACCATCGAGCGCGCGGCGGCTGCGCTCGTCTGCCGGTTCGAGCAGCCCGAGCAACCGCGCCTCGACGCTGCGCGACCCGATCTGCAGCGTGACCGGCGCACCGGCTGTGAGGCCATAGCGCCCGGCCGTCTCGGACGAGAGCAATGCTGCACCGGGTGTGACAAAGAACGCGCCGGGTGCGCCACCCTGCGTGGTCGTCGTGCCACTCAGATACGGGCGAAACGGCCCCTCGGCCACTGGATCGATACCCAGTACCTGGAGTGTGAGCCCGGGCAGCGCGGGCGCGAGCGCGTAGCCATCGACGATCGGGGCGGCATCACGCACGCCGAGATCGGTGCGCAAGCGACGATAGACATCTTCTGCGAGACCAGCCGGGCCACCGACGATCTGGTGCGTCGCGCGGCCGGCCACCGTCTCAGACGAGATCGCAAATGCGCGCCGCGCGCTGGCATTCGCCAGATCGATCGCGACGACGACTGCGACGCCAAGCGCCACACCGAGGATCGCCAGCAACAGTTGCCAGGGATGCTTTGCCAGGTAGCGCAGCGAGGTTTTGATCAGTGTTGGTGGCATTGTGGGTTCGCCTTCACGCCGACGAGCGTAGCGGTGCCGCGATACGCCACTACGGTTGCAATTCGGGGATGAGTTTGCCGTTGACTACCCGAAAGACGTGATCGGCGCGACCGATCACCTCGGGGCTATGGGTCACCATCAGCAGGCTCTTGCCCTGGCGGCGCGTCAGACTATCGAGCAGATCAAGGATCTGACCGCTGGTATCAGCATCGAGGTTGCCCGTCGGCTCATCTGCAAGCACCAGCGGCGGGTCATGCACCAGCGCCCGTGCGACGGCCACGCGTTGTTGTTCGCCGCCCGAGAGCCGATCGGGGTAGGTATCGCGCCGATCGGCCAGGCCGACCTGTTCGAGCAGATCGAGCGCGCGCTGCCGGTCCTGCGGGCTGGTGCGATGATTGAGTTCGAGCGGCAGCAGCAGATTTTCAAATACTGTGAGCGTCGGCGTCAGATTAAAAAACTGGAAGACAAAGCCGATCGATTTGCGGCGGAAGAGTGTCCGTTCGCGCTCGCTCAGCTTACCGATCGTGCGCCCGGCGACGATAATATTGCCGCTGCTCGGCAAATCAATGCCACTTACCAGATTGAGCAACGTGCTCTTGCCACTGCCACTCTTGCCCACCAGC
>JAYUYF010000305.1:0-1691 GCA_043752605.1 Roseiflexaceae bacterium | reverse complement strand
TCTGCCCCCGCCGCCGCGCACGCGCTGATCAGCGCCGGTACGTAGAGCGCCACGATACTCAGCGGCGTAACGATTGCTGGTGCGGTGAGATACACGAGATAGAGCATCCAGCTACCAAGTGTCAGCATAAGCATTGCGCGCGGGGTGGCGGGCAGGAGCCAGAGGAGCAACTGGTCGTAGAACAGACGCTGCGGCACGGCGGCCAGCAAGATGCCAAAACGCACCATTGGCCGCCGCCAGTGTACCAGTGCGGTGAGAAGTAGCGGGCCAGGAAACGTGAGCAATGGGATAAACCCATCATAACTTGTTGTTTGCGCCAGCCAGTGCCATGGCCACGTAGGATCGAGCAGTAGCGTCGCTAGACCAAACGCCGTGGTAACAAGCGCGCGCCGCCAGGTAAGCCAGGTAAGTGCAATCGGCAGCCCAATGTGTGGCTTGACGAGCGTGAGCGGTAGCAGTTGTGGGAAAAGGGCGACGCTCATGAGTAGCGGCGACCACTGCACTGCCTGCAACGCTGCCCAGTATGGGAACGCGAGAAACACAAGCAAGTGCCACCAGCTGCCCTGTTGAAGGAGCCCAAACGCCAGCATCGCCGACGAAAGCCCGAAAAATGTACCAGCAGCAAGATTTGGCGCAAACGGTGCGAGCGGAAGGAGTACCAGCGCGGTCGTCAGTGGATTCGATGGACCTTGAGTACCATCGCTCATCAAATGCGGGCAGCCATACGGGTCGCGTCCATCCAATAATGCCTGGCCAGCACAACGCGGCGAGAGCAGATCACCATCGGCGCGTCCAAAAGCTGACTGGTACTGCGCGCAGAGCAAACCACTACATATCCCTATTACAAGTGCGATAAGTACCCGTGAGCGTAACGCGATCAGGCTCGTACTGTGCGCTCGATGCTGTGTTATATCACTCATAATCATCATCATAAATGATCGATGCAAAAGTATCAATTCCGACTGGTACGATTCACTACCGTACAGAACGTATGAGCGGTTCGCCGCTGCTGCCGCGAATGGTGGCCGCGGTATTGGCACACGATGACGCAAACAGTACGCGAGCAACCGGAGCCCGAGCTGAAACAGACTGAGATCGCACCGATCTGGCCGATGAAAACGGCCATATGCGGCGTGCTGACGGGCGTCGACGCCTAGCAGGATGACCCAGAGATACGGCAGCGCGGTTGCGATCAGGAAGCGCGCGAGCCGCGTGGGATCGCTGCGGTGGCTCCGATGGATGTGCAATCCCCGGCTTTTCTGGTCGGAGAACAGCGTCTCGCTGTGTGCCCGTTTGCGGTAGGCGGCTACTGCCGCGTCGAGATCCGCCAGCGTGGTGACCAGAACGATGGGCTGGTCATACGCCGGCTCCCACACCGCAATCACGTGCACCGGTCCATAGGCCGCCCGCCGCCCGCCCCGCAATTCTGCGCGCATCTTGACATCGGTTGCGGAATTTGGTACGGTTACCTCACGAACTCCAGATTGATGAACCATCGCGGGAGACGGCGCGGAGGCATCGTATGCGATCACTGCTGAACAGTCGCCTGCTCCTGCCAATTGCGATCGCGCTGTGTGTACTTGGCATCCTGATCGCGGCGACGCGCCCGCCCGATCTTATCCAACTCACGCCGGAAGATATGGGGATGAGCGGGATGGTGTTCTCGACAAACACACCCGAGCCGACTCCTG
>JAYUYF010000304.1:0-1691 GCA_043752605.1 Roseiflexaceae bacterium | reverse complement strand
ATTAAACGGCTGGTCGCGGCGCTGCAGCATACGGCCCAGGTCATCGCCGGGGATGAATTCCATCACCAGAAACTGACCGCCGTTCTCATCGACAAAATGGTCACTCACACGCGGCAGTACCGCATGCCGCAGGTTCGCCAGCAACTGCGCCTCGCGTTCGAACGCGCGGTGGGCGTTGTCCCCCGTGACGAGCGTCTCCTTGAGTGCGACCGTCGCACGCAGGCGGGTATCGAGCGCTTTGTAGACCGCGCCCATGCCGCCGCGGCCGATCTGCTGAATAATCTGGTAGCGACCCTGCAAAATCGTGTTTTCGGGCAACATCGCTGTATCCTGTACTTGCCGAAACGCTGAATAGTTTCAAGTATAGCACGTCTCGTGTGCAACACACCGCGCCGATCTGGCGTTGGCTGTAGTGCCATGTGCGTTTGCTGCGCTGCGTCATGCGTGGTACGATACCGCGCACGAATGCTGATAACGCGGGAGGAACGCATGGCCTATGAGTCGTTGCCCTGGTACGGGCAGTACATCGATGGCGCGTGGCAGGCCGCCACGGGCCGACTGATGGACGTCGTCGAGCCGGCGCTCCAGCAGCCGATGGCGCGTGTGGTGCGCGGCAATGCCGCTGACGTGGATTTGGCGGTCGCGGCGGCTCGCCATGCCTTCGACCACGGGCCGTGGCCGCACACCGCACCCGCCGAGCGCGCCCGCGTGTTGCACGCGATCGGCGATCTGATCCAAGCGCACAGCGACGAGTTGGCCGAGCTCGAGAGCCGTAATATTGGCACACCGCTGCGCAAAACGATGTTTCTTGATCTGCCGGGCGCGCTCGAACATTTTCGTACCTTTGCCGAGCTCGCACGGCTCCACCCGTACGAAGCGCTGCCGTGGACCGATATGCCCTCGGTGAGCTGGAATTTTGTCTGGCACGAGCCGCTCGGCGTGTGCGCGCATATCACGGCCTGGAACTTCGCGCTGCTGTTCGCCGCATGGAAGTTGGCACCGGCGCTGGCAGCGGGCTGTACCGTCGTCTTCAAACCAGCATCGGCCGCGCCGCTCAGTCTGCTGCGGCTGACCGCACTGATCCACGATGCTGGACTCCTGCCGCGCGGTGTACTCAATGTCGTTACCGGCACGGGCGAAGACGTGGGCGAGCCGCTCGTGGCGCATCCGGGAGTGGACAAGGTCTCGTTCACCGGCTCCACGGCCAATGGCCGCCGCGTGATGGCACTGGCGAGCCCGACGCTCAAGCACACGACGCTCGAGCTTGGTGGCAAGTCACCCGCGCTGCTGCTGCCCGATGCCGATCTGGACGTGGCGATCGATGGCATGCTGTTTGGGATGTATCTCAATAGCGGGCAAGCCTGCGAGGCCGGAACACGCTGCCTGGTGCCGCGCGCAATCCATGATGAAGTCGTCGATCGTTTGGTGACACGCGTGCGCGATCTCACGCTTGGTGATCCGCTCGATCTTGAGACCGATCAGGGGCCGTTGATCTCGTATACGCAGCGCGCGCGCGTCGAGCACTATATCGCGCTTGGTCGCGCCGAAGGTGCGCAGATCGTGACGGGCGGGCGGCGCGCGCGTGTGGCTGGCTTCCCCGATGCACCGTTTGTCGAGCCGACAATTTTCACACGTGTGGACAACACGATGCGGCTGGCGCAGGAGGAGATCTTTGGGCCAGTGCTGTCGAT
>JAYUYF010000303.1:0-1692 GCA_043752605.1 Roseiflexaceae bacterium | reverse complement strand
AAGATTATTTATTCGATGCACCGCGTGGGCAAGATCTACCCGCCCAGCCGTCAGGTGCTGCGCGATATCAATCTCTCGTACTTCTACGGCGCAAAGATTGGCCTGATCGGTCTGAACGGCAGCGGCAAGAGTACGCTGCTCAAAATTATGGCCGGCATTGACCAGGATTTCAATGGCGATGTCACAATCGCGTCCGGCTTCACTGTCGGCTATCTCGAGCAGGAGCCACGGCTCGATACAAACAAAACCGTGCGCCAGATTGTCGAAGAGGGCGTGCAGGAGCTGGCCGATCTGCTTGCCGAATTTGACCGGATCAACGAGAAGTTCGCCGAAGAGATGACGCCGGATGCGATGGACGCGCTGATCACGCGCCAGGGCGAAGTCCAGGAATTACTTGACCAGAAGGGTGCCTGGGATCTCGATGCGCGCCTCGATCTGGCGATGGACGCGCTGCGTTGCCCGCCCGCCGATGCATCGATCGCGGTGCTCTCGGGTGGCGAACAACGCCGCGTGGCGCTCTGCCGCCTGCTGCTGCGCGAGCCCGATATCCTGCTGCTCGATGAGCCCACCAACCATCTCGATAACGAATCGGTGGCGTGGCTCGAACAACACCTGAAGCAGTACAAGGGTACGGTGATTTTTATCACCCACGACCGCCACTTTCTCAACGATGTGGCCGAATGGATCCTCGAACTCGAACGCGGCCACGGCATCCCCTGGCGCGGCAACTACGGCAGCTGGCTGGCACAAAAGGATCAGAAGCTCGCCGAGAGTGACCGCCAGGATAACCAGCGCCGCAAGACGCTCCAGCGCGAGCTTGAGTGGATGGGCCAATCGCCGCGCGCCCGCATGGCCAAGAGCAAATCGCGTATCGCCGCCTACGAGCAAATGCTCGAACAGGGCACCGAGAAGGCCGAGCGCGACCTCGAGCTGTTTGTCCCGCCCGGCCCGCGGCTCGGTAATATCGTCATTCGCGCCGACAGCGTGGCGAAGGGCTACGGCGAGCGGTTGCTCTACGATGACCTGAGCTTTGATCTGCCGCCGGGTGGTATCATCGGCATCGTCGGGCCAAACGGCGCGGGTAAGACTACCCTGTTCCGGATGATCACCGGCAGCGAATACCCCGATGGTGGCAAACTGACGCTCGGCGAGACGGTCAGGCTCGGTTATGTCGATCAGGATCGCAGCCTGAGCCCGGACAAGACGGTCTGGGAGGAGATCTCGGGTGGCAACGAGCAGATGGTTTTTGGCAACCGCAGCATCAACTCGCGCGCGTTTGTCTCACGCTTCAATTTTAATGGCACCGACCAGCAAAAGAAGGTCGCCAACCTCTCGGGTGGTGAGCGCAACCGCGTCCATCTCGCAAAAGTGCTGACCTCGGGCGCGAATGTCCTGTTGCTCGACGAGCCGACAAACGATCTCGATGTCCACACGCTGCGCGCGCTCGAAGAGGCGCTCGGCAATTTTGCCGGTTGCGCGGTAGTGATCTCGCACGATCGCTGGTTCCTTGAGCGTGTCACGACCCATATCCTGGCGTTCGAGGGCGAGAGCCACGCGTTCTGGTTCCCCGGCAATTATGCCGAATATGAGGAAGATCGGCGCAGACGCCTGGGCGCAGCGGCTCAGCAACCCAAACGTGTGGCATACCGGAAATTGACGCGGGCATAATCAGGGCGGATGCGTCGGGCGGCG
>JAYUYF010000302.1:0-1693 GCA_043752605.1 Roseiflexaceae bacterium | reverse complement strand
AGTGGTGGGCAGCGATTTTGGTGGTCGCTGGCATGGCGGGCTGTACGGCTGGCAATGGCCGCATGGTTTCTACACCGTGGGCATGGCGGCGGTAGTGGCCAGCTGCAATGCCTACCTGCTGACACGCGACGCGCAGACGCTCGATCTGGCGCGCAACCTGATCGACGCCATGATCGCGCGCGGCCGCATGGATACGGAGGGGCGCTTTGTCGTACCGTATCGTCACGACGGGAGTGACTGGTTTGATTATCAACCGATGGCGCTAATGTAACCGGTGGCGATCTGGCAATTGACACACGATCCACAGGATCGCGCGCGGTTAGACCAGATACGCATCGGACGCGAGGAGACACCGCCGATCGCTGCGTTGCGAAGCAAAGAAGATGCCTACCACGAACCACAGTGGCTGGCATACCTACGCGGTGAAAACCCGGAGTACCCCGTCCAGATGCTCTCAATGGCGCTCGGGCAAGTGTACCGCCACACGGCGTTGGCCCGCACAGATACCATCGACCTGCGCGAACTCGGCGACAAGAATGTCCACGACTGGGTGCATGTCTGGCAGTACACAAACCCGGTCTCGACGGAAGCGCTGCTACACCTGACGATTGGTGCGCCGCAGGTGATCTACAACGGTGGATTACTCTATGCCCCGATCCGCTACTTCGATGCCGAGCAGCAGCGGCCCGGGTTGCCCGCCGATGTCGCTGCACTGGTTGAGCAGATCACAGCCGCGCAGATTGAAGTGTTGCTGGTCAATCTGAATCCGGTAGACAGCCGCACAATGATCGTGCAAGGTGGCACGTTTGGCGAGCACCGGTTTAGCACAGTGACATATGACGTATTGCAGAGTGACTACCCGGGCAAACTTTATGCACGCACAATGCCGATGATCCGTACGACAACACACACCCAGCGTATCGATGACCGCTACCTGCGGGTTGTACTACCGCCGGGGACGCAAATCCGGTTACGAATCGGACTCGACCGCCTCGCGTTGCCACCGACTTACGCATTCCCGTGGCACAATTCAGTGTACAACACCGCCGCCGAACTCGCGACCTAAAGCGCACAAGGATACTGGTATGCCACCTCTTATATCGCATCTGCCCAACCCGGGCATCAGCCTGCCAATCATCGGCACCCCGTGGGAGCGCCCGGATGCCGATCTCATCGCACGCATGGCCGTGGTATCGAGCGCAACCGCCAGCGCTGATTTACACAAACTTGGCATTCGCCATTCGTTTATTCGTGGCCCGGTCACACGTCAGCCGGGGGCAAAGCTTGTGGGTGCCGCACTGACACTCCAGTTCATGCCACAACGTGAGGACGTGGCGAGCGGCATTGCGCAGGAAGAGGTCGAACAGCGCAGCGCGCTCTGGCACGTCCTCGATGCCGTGATACCCGGCGATGTCCTAGTCGTCGCTGCAGGTGGTGACCCATACACAGGGTGTCTGGGCGAGATGTTGTTGACCTATCTGCACGGGCGTGGCGGGATAGGGGCGGTCGTCGATGGCTGCATCCGCGATTGGCCGCGCGTACGCGAGTTGGGGCTACCAATCTGGACAACCGGACTGACACCAAATTACGCCTCGCAGGCAGGCCAGTTTCCATGGGCATACGGCGTGCCGATCGCGTGCGGCGGAGTGCTGGTAATTCCCGGCGATATCGTAATCGCCGACGACGATGGTGT
>JAYUYF010000301.1:0-4542 GCA_043752605.1 Roseiflexaceae bacterium | reverse complement strand
GTCGCTCGACAATCACGCCGCGCTGTTGGGGCAACTGTAGCCCCGCCGCATCGGCGATCACCGCCAGTGCAATGACTTCGGGGAGCGCGGCCAGCTGGAATAACCCGGGATGCACTTGCAGGTCACCCACGATCCGCGCGCTGCGATCCGCAATATCGGACGCGCTCCGCAGACTGCGGGCACTTGTCGCTGCGGTCCAGGCTGCTACCGCCGTGCTGATCTGCTCGCGATCGAGTGGGTTGATCGTGAGTTGGACGCAGCCCGGCAACGCAGTAGCGAGCGTCTCGGCGTGTTGGCCGACGACAATCACGCGACAATTGCTGTAGCGCGCGGCGAGCATAGCAGCGCGCTCGGGCGCGTGATCGGCCTCGTCGATCAGCAGCAGCGCTTCACCCAAATCGAGCGCGCGCTGCACCTCACTGGTAATCTGGTTGGTGTGCGCTGATCGCAGCGGTGCGGCGATCAGCGCGTGTTCATCATCTGCGTGCAGGTCGACGAGCAGTGGGATCGGCGGCGGATCTGGCCAATCGCCCAGCAATGCGCTTGCATCATCAAATTCGCCGCTGATCGCCGCGCACGCCAGCGCCAGGCGGTGGAGCAACATCGTCTTGCCGGTACCCGCCGCACCCGCCAGTGCCAGCCGCGCACGCGGCTGCCGCAGCAGCGTCAGCAGTGCGACAGCGGGTGGCGAGTCATCGTGTGCGATACGCGATTGCACCGGAGATTCTGAGTATAGCGCCGCCAGCGAGAGCGCAACGTTGTTCGTATCAAAGAGATCGATGCTGGGCATCGATCGGAGATACTGAGCAAGAGCGCGGCGATAGAACACAGAGGATCCCGTCCGTTGTTATGCGCCGAAATTCTGTACAGCACAATCTCGTGACAGCCGTACGATCGAGACAATACTGCTATTGATAGTAGATATTTTGTGTAGTATACCAGATCGGGTGCAGGTGAAGAGGAGATCAATCACGACTACAGGACATTGTATTGCGTAGTCGTGTCGAAATTGTAGCAAAATCGCACAGATCGCATCGTGACACGCTAGCCAAGCAGTGCGACGAGCGAAACACCAAACAGAATCTGGAGGCAGACCGATGCGACCTGGAGCACACGCGTCGCGAATGGTTCGCGGCGATAGATCGCGAGGCCGACGAGCAGATTGAACAGCAGCAGGCCGAGCGCCGCGAGCGGGATAAATAAAATTTGATAGCGCGGTCGCAATGCCACCGTATCGCCAATCGCGTCAAAGCGTAGCGGGATCTCGGCCGCGAGCGCCGGATACCGCAACGTGATCAGACCGAGTAGTGCAAGGTTGAGTATCAATCCAAGCGCAAGCGCACCACGCACGGCGCGGTCGTTCCAGAATTCGTAAAACAGCACGCGGCTCTGCTCGATACCCGTCTCGACGACGCGGGTTGCGCCCAGATTGCGGCGCTGCTCGATATCTTCGACAAATCGATCGGCGTCTGCCGGGGTGATCGCGTATGCGCCTTTATCCGTAACGACAATCAGGCTACGGGCGGGTGGTCGGGTCGCAAACAAATGCAATTGTTCGCCGCTCATCAGCGTGGTGTGCCCCCAGTAGTACCCGATCATCTGAAGCGGACCGAGCGGTAGTGGGCGGGTTGCCGCACCCGGATCGATGCGGGTAATCTGGTCGAGCGGGATGACCGCGCGGTTTCCCAGCCAGAAGATATACAGCCCGTTGCGGTCGATCGCATAATGGAGCGTAAATGCGGCTGCCGTGCGGTAAAACAGCGCGCCCGTCAGCCCGAGTAGCAGCACAAATGCCACGACTCGCCAGAAGAGCGCACCATCGATTTGCCAGGTTGTGGGGATGCCAGCAAAGATCTGCGCAATACTGATGCCCAGCGCCACACACGCCACACTTGCGAGCACCAGCAGCGCCAGCGCGATGTAGCGACCCAGGCCAGATTGTGCCTCCCAACGCTGCACGCGTCAGGGTACCGGTGTTGTGGTTGGCGTCGGCGCGGCTGGCACCACCGCACCAGCGGTCGTCGGTGTCGGCGGGACTGTCGGGCTGGGGTCGACGACGAGTTGTACGGTCGGCAGCGGGCCGGGTTCGGCAGTGGCTACTGGCACCTCGGTCGGCACCGGCGTCGGGAAGCGCTGGATGCTTGCGGCGGTACGCTGTTCATCGAGCCATTTGGTAAACGCGTCGGTGCGTGCCTGTTCGAGCTGTGCCTCACGCGTGTCGACGGTTATTTTCTCGACCTTGATGATATGCCAGCCAAACGGCGTGCGAAACGGCGCGCTCACCTCACCCTCCTTGAGCGCGAGCGTTGCCGCAAGGTATGCCGGGTCGATTTGCGTTCCGCCACGTGTCGCGCCGGTTTTATTAAAGCTTTCGACCGTGCCACCCTGTTCGCGCGTGCCAAAATCTTCTGAGCGCTCGCTTGCAAGTGTGGCAAAATCAGCACCGCCGCGCGCCTCGGCGACGAGCGCATCGATCTCAGCGCGGCGCGCCGCAAACGCGGCCTCGGTCTGCTCGGTGGTCGGTGTCAGCGGCAGCGTGACCTTGAGCACAATCTGGCGCGTCTCGATCGCGCTCGGATCGGTTGCGGGGTTGAAACCCGCATCGGGCACCAGTTTGGCACGCACTGCTTCGGTGAGTGCAGCACGGCGGAACTGAGTCAGCAACCCGGCACGCATATCGTCACGCGTCAGCCTGGGCGTCAGCGAGCCATCGATCTCGAAGATCTGATCCACGTAGCGATCGTAGACTTCATCAATAATCTGTGGCGCGCGCGCCGATACTTCGGCTGCAACCGGTGTCGCGGTGGGCGGCAGCGTCGGGATGGTGGTGAATGTCGGTTGTGGCGTGGCCGTCGCGCCACCGGGGGTTTGCGTTGGCGCGCTGGTGGGCAGCAGTGGCACATCTGTCGGCGCGGGCAGGCTGCCTGCGGGGGCAAATGCGCCACCGTAATCATTGACCATACGCTGATCAACCGTCGCATCATCAATAATTACACCGAGTGCGGCCGCGCCCTGTACGATCAACTGCTCGTCGACCCACTGATCGACGGCGGTTTGCGCGATCGGAGCGGCATCGATCTGGCGTGCATCGGTTTCGAGTTGACCGATCTGGCCGAGAAACTGCTGGGCAAACTGTGCGCCAAATGTCGAGAGGAACAGGCTCTGCGAGATGTTGCCGGCGATTTCATCGCGGCGCACAGCTGTGTAATCACCCCGCGTGAGCAGCGTATTGCCAACCTGCGCCACCGGCCGACTCGGAAGCCAGGCACGATCGTAGACCACACCGCCAATCAGCGCCAGCAGCACAATCGTGATCGTCACTCCGGTAAGCAGGACAACCTGGCGTTGGCGGCGCTCTTCGCGGCTTGCGCGGGGTGCGAGTCGATCGATGTTGCTCGTCTCGGAGGCTCGTTTTGGGGTCGACATACCTTCTCCCGTTAGGTGCCGCGTGCTGTGCGGCAACAAGAGCGCGAAGATCGCTGCCCGGTGGCAGTGCATCTTCGCGCTGTGCTGTCTTGCTGTGTCACACCGCTCGCCACCCTGCCGCCGTCAGAACGGCAGGTCGTCATCGGTAGACGGCCAGTCCGCCTGCGATGATGGATCGCGCTGCTGTGGCGGCTCATCATGCGCGTCGCCACGATCGTTGCGGCCATCAAGCAGGTTCATATCGACAGTGATGACCTCGGTACGATATTGCGTCGCGCCGTTGCGATCCTGGAACTGGCGTGTCTGTAGCCGACCTTCAATATACACCCGGCTGCCTTTGCGCAAGTATTGATTGCAAATCTCGGCCAGCCGGTCATAGGCGACGACATTGAACCACTCAGTCTCTTCGCGTACACCCGTGCCGGTATCCCGCAACTGGCGGCTGGTGGCGAGCGAAAAGTTGGCGACCTGACCGCCATTTGCCAGCGCGCGCAACTCAGGATCACGCCCGAGCCGCCCGATGATCATCACTTTGTTCAGGTCTTTTGCCACAATCGCCTCGCTGTTATTCGGCGCCTTCTGTAGCTACCTCGGCGCGCTCGCCACGCTCGCCACGCTCGGCCTTGGGTACCAGCATCGGCTCGTATAGCGTCAGCAGATAGCGCAGTACCGCATCCGAGAGCTTGAGCACGCGCTCGAGCTCGTTGATCTTGGTGGTGGCCAGGGTGAAGCGGCAAATCACGTAATAGCCTTCGGTGAAGATCCGGCGGCTCGACTCACCTTCAGCATACTCGCGGATGGGGAAGGCAAACCGGCGGCGACCCCAGGGTGAGCTGTGATCGACAACCGAGACTTCGCCACCATTGGTGGTGATCATCTGGCTGACACGCTCGATGGCTGCACCAATCTCTTCTTCGGTGGTGCGCAACGGAGAAACAATATAGAGTAGCTCGTACTCACGACGACGCTCGCGCATGGGTCCTCCTCTGGTCAATAGGCCCCCGACATACAACGACGGCGGGATGCGCGCCCGCCGCCAGCCTGGGAGCAGAAGTTGGCTAAATGTCAATTGCGGATAGTACCACGTCTGCTGCATTCTGGCAAATCAGTAGGAGC
>JAYUYF010000300.1:0-10800 GCA_043752605.1 Roseiflexaceae bacterium | reverse complement strand
CCGACGAAGAGTACCATATCAACAAACACAATTTTCGCATCCCGTTTGTCTGTGGTTGCCGCAACCTGGGCGAGGCGCTACGGCGGATTGGCGAAGGTGCGGCGATGCTGCGTACCAAGGGCGAAGCGGGCACAGGCAACGTGGTCGAGGCTGTTCGCCACGCACGCACGGTAAACGGCGAGATCCGGCGGCTGAAGAGCATGGATGCCGATGAACTGTTCGCCTATGCAAAGAACATCCAGGCACCGTATGATCTGGTGCGTCAGGTCGCTGAACTCGGTCGGCTGCCGGTTGTCAACTTTGCCGCCGGCGGCATCGCGACGCCCGCAGACGCCGCGTTGATGATGCAGCTTGGTGTCGATGGCGTGTTTGTGGGGTCGGGGATCTTCAAATCGGGTGATCCGCGCAAGCGCGCGCGCGCGATCGTCGAGGCCACCACGCACTACAACGAGCCCGAGATCATTGCCGAGGTGAGCCGTGGGCTCGGCGAAGCGATGGTCGGGATCAACATCAGTGATATCCCGCGTGACCAGCTGATGGCCGGGCGCGGCTGGTAAGGGTACACCATGACGGTAGGGGTTCTGGCGCTGCAGGGCGATTTTCGCGAGCACATCGAGATGCTTGCACGCCTGGGCGTCACGGCAGTCGAGGTGCGCCAGCCGAAACATTTGGCGCAGGTCGAACGTCTGATTATTCCAGGCGGCGAGAGCACGACGATCGGGAAGCTGCTGGCGCGTTTTGCGTTGGAGGTGCCGCTCGCCGCGCGGATCGCAGCCGGGATGCCGGTCTGGGGGACGTGTGCCGGAGCGATCCTGCTGGCGCGTGAAATCGCCGCTGGTCGTCCGGGTCAAATGTCGCTGGCGAGCGTCGACATCGTCGCGCAGCGCAACGCGTTTGGCAGCCAACTCGATAGCTTCGAGACACAGCTGACGTTTGCCGGGCAGCAGCCAGCGCACGCTGCCGTCTTTATTCGCGCGCCGGTGCTCAGCGAGCCTGGGCCAGATGTGCAGGTGCTGGCGCGCCTCGATGATGATCGGATTGTGGCGGCGCAGCAGGGCCGTGTGCTGCTGACGTGCTTCCACCCCGAGCTCACGCGCGATGACCGCGTGCATCAGTATTTTTTGGCGTTGTGACGCAGCGCTGTCGCGCGCTTGCTCCCAACATCGCGTTTCGTCAGGCAGCATCATGATACGAACGGTAACTCCGCGCGATATCTGGTATATGCGCAATCGGCCGCGCGGTCAGGCTGTCTTTTACACCGATGGGACGCTTGCCGAGCCGCATCAACCGTTCTGGTATGCGATGCGCGGGCTGATCGAGGGGTACAGCCGCGAGGCGCTGACGCTGGTCTACCGCGATCGAGTCTTGCGCGCGCTGGCTCAGACCAGCAGTCGGCCGGGTCGCCCCGAACACGATCTGCTGCTGCTGGCATCGTACGGCAGCCAGGCTCCGCTGCCGACCGACCGCGATCTCTGGTTTCGGTTGCTCGAGGCGCTGTGCGCGCACGTCGGCAGTTTTGGCGTACAACGGATATATACCGCGCTGTCGCAACGTCATGATGAATTGCACGAGACCTTTCGCCAGAATGGCTTCGCCGCCTATGGCCGCCAGACGGTCATGATGCTCGATGGGCCAGACTGGGATCAGGGTACGTCGGTCGCGCTGATGCGCGCGCTGACGCGCCGCGATGTCTGGGCTGTCCATCGGCTGTATGGTGCGACGACCCCGCACGCCGTGCAACGCGCCGAACCACACGCGCCGCGTGACTGGTCGCCGTCGTCGGGGCGCGGCTGGCGGCGCCCGACGCAGCGCGCCTGGGTGGTCGGCCCGGAGAGCGAACTGACTGGCTATCTGCGGGTCGTCAGCGGCAGCGCGGCGCACGTGATTACACCTGTTGTGCGCCCCGAGGCGCGCGATACGTTACCCGAATATCTGCGCTTTGGCCTGAGCCAGATCACCGACACTCTGCCGGTGTATCTCATCCTGCGACAGTATCAGGAGGATCTGCACGCACCCGCCGAGGCGCTAGGTTTCTCTACAATCGGCGAGCAAATGTTGCTCGTGCGCTCGATGACCGTGAGCGTACGCGGCCGCATCGCCGTGCCGTCGGTCGAGGCTCACGCCGAATCACGACATCCGATACCCACTATCTCCTCGATCTCCGAGGATGCGAGGCGCTAAATGGCTGACCAGCGAGATATTACCAGTAACATTGATCTGCTGCTCGATACACTACCTCGCGCGATCCGCGAGGCGATCGAGGCTGGCCCGGAGGGCAAAGAGGATCTGATCGAGATCGTGATGGATCTCGGGCGGCTCCCCGAGGCACGCTACCGTGGCCACGAAAAGTTTCTCAGCGAGCACGAGGTGCAGGCCGAAGAGATCGCGTTTGTGATCGACCGGATCGGCAACTTTGGCGAAGATAATCGCGCGGGTATTCCACGTACGCTCCACCGTATCTCGGGCATCCGTAACCGCGCAGGCACCGTGATCGGGCTGACGTGCCGCGTCGGCCGGGCGGTGTTTGGCACGATCACGATCCTGCGCGATCTGATCGAATCGGGTACCAGCGTGCTGCTGCTCGGCCGCCCGGGTGTCGGCAAGACGACGCTGCTGCGCGAGACGGCGCGCGTGCTGGCCGAGGAATTGCGCAAGCGCGTGGTGATCGTCGATACCTCGAACGAGATCGCGGGCGATGGCGATATCCCGCACCCGGGCATCGGGCGCGCGCGCCGTATGCAGGTGCCACGGCCCTCCGAGCAACACAATGTGATGATCGAGGCCGTCGAAAACCACATGCCCGAAGTAATTGTCATCGATGAGATCGGCACCGATCTCGAAGCACAGGCGGCCCGCACGATCGCCGAGCGTGGTGTGCAACTGATCGGCACCGCCCATGGGCAGACGCTCGAAAACCTGCTCTCGAACCCGACACTGTCGGACTTGATTGGTGGTATCCAGGCCGTGACGCTCGGCGATGATGAGGCGCGCCGCCGTGGCACGCAGAAGACGGTGCTCGAACGCAAAGCGCCGCCTACGTTTGATATTCTGGTCGAGATCGAGAGCTGGGACTCGGTGACGATCTACCAGGACGTGGCGGCGGCGGTCGATATGCTGCTGCGCGGTGATGACCCGGCATCTGAGCAGCGCAGCCGCAACGCCGATGGCCAGATCACGATCGAAGAGCGGGTGGCCCGCGAGCAGACGATGTTTGACCGCAACGAGCGCGGCCCGAGCACCGCGCGCAATGGCCGCCGCCGCCCACAGAGCCAGCAGGTAAATACCAATGGCACGACCGAACGCGTAGCAAACGGCACCCTGCAATCGGCGCAATCGGCGCAATCGGCGCATCGGATCTATCCGTTTGGTATCAGCCGCGATCGGCTCGAACGCGCGATCGGTGTGCTGCGGGTGCCGGCCACGATCGTACGCGATATGGGCGAAGCCACGATGGTGATGACGCTTAAGAATTATTACCGTCAGGGCAGCCAGCGAGTGCGCGAGGCCGAAGATCGTGGTGTGCCCGTGTACGTGCTGCGCAGCAATACCTCGACGCAGATCGAGCGCCAGTTGAGCGATGTGTTTCACCTGGGCAACACCACGACCGAGCGCTATACCGCCACCCCCGCCGCCGATGAAGACCCGAACGACCCGCATATGACCGATGCTATGCTCGAGGCGGAGATCGCGATCGGCCAGGTGCTCAATGGCGAGCGCCACACTATCGAATTACAGCCGCGCAGCAGCTATGTACGCCGCCTCCAGCATCAGCTCGCAGAGCGGTATAATGTCCAATCAGAGAGCCGCGGTCGTGAGCCGCATCGCAGGGTAAAGATATCGCGTTCATGACACTGTTTATTACATTCGAAGGTCCGGAGGGGAGCGGCAAGAGCACACAGGCACGCATCCTGTATGAGACGCTCCACACCCGGCGCTATCCGGTCATTCTGGTGCGCGAACCGGGCGGGACGCGTATCAGCGATCTCATCCGCCGGATCGTCCTCGATCTGCAACACGCCGAAATGGAGCCGACGACCGAAACGTTGCTGTTCTCGGCGGCGCGTGCGCAACTGGTGAGTGAGGTCATCCGGCCGTATCTGGCGCAGGGTGGCATCGTGCTGTGTGATCGGTACGCCGATTCGACATTTGCCTACCAGGGTTACGGCTTGGGCCGCGATCTTGATGAATTACGCGCTATCACTGCTGCCGCAACGGGTGGGCTGCGTCCGCACATGACGCTGTTTCTCTCGCTCAGCGCGGCAGAAGGGCTCGATCGGAAGCTGCGCCGCCGCCGCGATACGACGCGCCCCGCCGTACCGGAAGATGGCCGTGGCGGACCTGTGGAGTGGAATCGGCTTGATGCGCGCGAGCTCGAGTATCATCAGCGCGTCGAGCAGGGGTATCGCGAAATGATCGCGCTCGACCCAGAACGCTGGTTGCCGGTCGATGCACGGCTGAGCATCGACGCCCTGGCCGCGCAGATTCTTGCTGCCGTCGAGCCGCGCCTGAGCGCGGTGCAGCGGCTCGAAGCGGAGTATCGCCCATGAAACTGGTTATTGCGGTTGTCCAGCGGCCAGATGCTGGATCGGTCATCGATGCACTCAACAGCCATAGTCTACGCACTACCCGCATTAGCAGCCAGGGCGGATTCCTGCGCGAGGGTAATGTGACGCTACTGGCGGCGGTACATGATCATGAAGTCGAGATCATGATGCGCGTCATCCGCGAATACTGCCACACGCGCACGCGTTATGTCTCGCCGCTACCGCCAGTGGCCGAGTCGGGCGAGTTTTATCCGCCATCACCCGTCGAAGTCCAGGTGGGCGGCGCGACAGTTTTCGTCCTCCGTACACAAGATGTTTCGCGCCTCGGCGCATCGATCGCCTGAGGTCGCTGTGGATATTCAAGCAATTATCGATACCGTACTACCGATTGTGACGGTGATCGGGTGGGCGCTACTGGCCTACACGCTGCTGCTCTGGGGGGCATCTGTCCTGTGGGTCTACCGCGATATTGCGCGCCGCAGCGAGGATACGCTGGCACAGGTACTGGCATTACTGCTGGCCGTGCTACTGCCATTTGCCGGGGTCATCTTGCATCTGATCGTACGCCCGCCGCAGACGCTGAGCGAGAAGTATGAGCGCGCGCTCGAAGCCGATTACCTGCGGCGTGATCTCGATGAGCAGGACGTGTGCCCAACCTGCGCACGCGCGATCGAAGCTGAGTTTGTCGTCTGCCCGCATTGCCGTACCGCATTGCGCCGCCGCTGCCACAGCTGTGATCGTGTGATCGATTTGACCTGGGCTATCTGCCCCTACTGCGCCGACGATGGCATCGGCCTGGCGACACAAAACGCGCGGCGTGCCACCGACCAGTTTGCCGTCGTCGACCGTTGAACATCGCGCCTGTGTTGCTGGTGTTTGCAGCCTTGCTGTTAGCCGCGTGTGCAGCACCCACCACCGCAACCGATACGCCCGTGCTACCGCAAAATTACCGTCGTGCGACGGCTGCCAGGACACTCACCCCCGACCCACGAACCCCCACCGTCGTATCTGCTTCCGATCCACGTGCGCTGGGTAATCCCGCTGCACCAATTACACTCATCGAGTTTACCGATTATCAGTGCTCATACTGTGCGGTTTTTGCCACCGAGATCAAGCCGCAGATCATCGCCGAGTATGTGAATACCGGACGGGTGTATCTTGTCACGCGTGACTTCCCACTGCCAAATCATAGTGCGGCACCGCAGGCCGCCGCCGCAGCGCAGTGTGCTGCACAACAGCAGGCATTCCAACCCATGCATGATCGGCTCTTCAGCGAGGCCCGCAATGGTGCATGGGGTGATGGCGGCGCAGGTGACCAGCAAATCTTCAGCACGTATGCTGCCGAGATCGGTCTCGATAGCGCACGCTTTACAGCATGTCTGACCAACCCGGCGACATTCGCACAGGTCGAAGCCGATCTCGATGTGGGCCGCCAGCTTGGCCTCAACAGTACACCGACATTTTTGATCAACGGCGAGCGCATCAGTGGCGCACAGCCATACGTATTCTGGAAACACGTCTTCGACGAATTGCTGACGCAGCGCTAGCGAGGCCACGCATGCCAGCCCTCACCGATGTTCCGGGAGTTATGGTCGGTCATGCACACGATTCGGCGGCGCTGACGGGCTGCACGGTCATCCTTACCAGCGCTGGTGCGACGGCGGGTTTCGATGTACGCGGCGGAGCGCCCGGCACCCGCGAGACCGATCTGCTGGCACCCGAGGCGATGGTACAACAGATTCACGCGATCGCGCTGTGTGGTGGAAGCGCGTTTGGTCTCGCAGCAGCGACTGGCGTCGTCGAGTGGTTACGCGAGCGCAACATTGGCTTCGATACCGGATTGCGGCGCGTGCCAATCGTGCCGGCGGCGGTAATCTTTGATCTCGCGATCGGCAGCGCCGACCGCTGGGCAGATGCGCCACTGGGGTATGCCGCCGCAGCGGCCGCTGGCACGGCAACACGCGAAGGCTGTGTGGGCGTCGGCGCGGGTTCCACCGCAGGTAAATTGCTGGGCCCGGCCAGCGCCATGAAGACTGGCGTCGGCACCTGGAGCGAGACGCTGGTGGACGGCACGGTCATCGGCGCACTGGCCGTCTGCAATGCGCTGGGTGATCTTCACAGCGCCGACGACGGGCGGCTGCTTGCGGGGGCACGTGCGGCAGACGGGAGCTTCCCCGGCGCGCTCGCGCTATTACGAAGCGCAGCGGTGCAGCAGCAACTGGGCGACCAGGCCGGGCGCAATACCACACTGGCGGTGGTGGCCACCGATGCGCTGCTCGACAAAGCCGGCGCAACAATCCTGGCGCGTATGGCACAGACAGCGCTGCCCCGTACTATCCGGCCGGTGCATACGCCGTACGATGGCGATATTGTGTTTGCGCTGGCTACAGGGCGGCGGCCCGCACCGCCACTCGCCGTGCTTGGCGCGATCGCAGCAAGTGTGCTGGCACGGGCGATCGAGCGCAGCGCCACCGCAGCCACCAGTGCCGGCGGCTTACTCGCCTATACCGACCTGCGTTAACCCGGTCCTGGTTCAGCGACTAGCGGGGATCGCCTGCCGGAGCGATTGTGGCGCGAGCTTCTGCCGCTGGTTTTCATCGTGCAAAAATTGCAACAGCAATGTATCAAAGCGTTCGGGCTCGTCGAAGAATGGGAAGTGTCGACACTCGGCCATCACGATTGTCTTTGCCATCGCAACCTGCGCGAACAGATTGACCTGGTTTGGATTGACGACATCATCGCGGCCACCATGCACCACCAGCGCCGGGACGCGCAGGCGTGAGAGATCGGGCCGCAGATCAGTATGCCACATCGACGTAATCGTCCGTTGCAGGGTCGTGCTATCGGCCTTGATACTCGCATCAAGGATCTCCTCCACGGCCGGATCTTCGGTGTTACCGAGAAAATGGCGAAAGAGCATACGACGCAGATGCGGCGTGCGCTGAAATGCGCGCGCGATCAGCGGGCTATCGACCATTTTGAGCAGCCATGAGAGACTGCTGCCCTCGATCGGCGCGCCAACCGTCACCGCGCGCAGCACACGATCGGGGTGCTCGATCGCAGCCTTCATCGCCACCATACCACCCATCGAATGACCGACCAGCCGCACCTTCTCGATGCCCATCACATCCATGAAGCGGATCACCTGCGCGACATAGTTTTCGATGCCGGGCACGGTATGTCTGCCGCGTGAATCACCAAAACCCCAGAAATCAAACGAGAACGTGCGGTGCTGCTTCGCAACGCGCTCCATCGTCGGGTACCAGTAGCGCCAACTGCCCATCCAGCCGTGGAGAAACAGTACCGGACGCCCCTTGCCCAGCGATTGATAATGCACAAGCCGGTTGTCGATCGTAACCACACTCATAGTCTTACCTCAGGGCACTGGCCGAAGCCGTTGGACGCGTGCGTTGGAGCGGCTGGAGCGCTTCACGGTCGTTGAGCGACCGACGCAAGCGTTGCTGGAGCACCGCAATATCATCGGAGATCCCGCGCAGGTGGAGCATCTCACGTTCGAGTTCATCAAGCAACTGGCCGGCCTGCAACGCCGCAAGGGCGGTGGCACGGTCACGCGAGAGCGTGCCGACACGCTCCTGGATTACCGAGATCAGCGAGAGCAGATGTGCCCACGACTCATTGTCGCCCTGGGCAACTGTGCGCGTATCGCTGCGGCGCTCATCGAGCCAGCGCTGAAGCTGATCCTGCATATCGCCGAGGCGTCGTTCGAGCTGCTGCACCGCCTCGCTATCAACAGCCGTGCCAGTGGCGGGTAGATCGTGCGCGCTGCGGGCGATCGTCTCGAGCCGAGATTGCATGCCAGACAGCGTTGCGCTGAATTGGTTCTGGCGTACCGCAACCGATTCTTGCTCATTAAGGAGGTCAAGCAGCATTTCGCGCAACTGTGCCGTCTCGCCCGAGACGCGCGCCGCCTGCTGATGGAGCAAATGAGGGACAAACCAGAGGAGCAGCGCGAGCAGCGCGAGCACCGCAATTCCAAGCGTCACAAACAGAGCGGTCATCGCCAACCTCCTTTACCAACCTGTCGCATTATACCGATTCGCACGGTTCGGGGTCAACGGTTGGCAGCACAATAGAATGACAACTCCATTACATAGCGTGCCACAAGCGATCAGCAAGTTTGTGCTACAATGCCTACGACCATTCGCCGTAACAGAGCAGCACCTATGCCAATGGCCCCGACGCACGATGTCATTACGCTGATCAGCGCTGCTGCGCTTGCGCCGCCACTGTATCTGGCGCTCAGCCTGACAGACCCTGTGCTGGCGATAGCTGGCACCGCGCTCTTCATCAGCGCGCATCTGGTCTCCGGGTTGCTGTTCTCGCCTGATCTCGACCTCGATTCGGCGATCGATGATCGTTGGGGGATCTTCTACTGGATCTGGCGGCCATATATGTGGGTCGTGCCACATCGCAACTTCTGGAGCCACAGCCTGGTCTTTGCACCACTGCTGCGGCTTTGCTATTTTTATGTTGTGCTGGTAGGCATACTGATTGTCTGCGCAGTCGGATTGCAAAGCGTCGGCATTGCAATTCCTCCCTACCATCGGCAGCTTGGCCGTGCGCTACTGAACGCGGCACAAATCTACCCGCGCGAGGTGCGGCTGTTGCTGCTCGGATTTGTGACGGGCAGCGCTGCCCATAGTATCGCCGACTGGCTGGTGACGAGTGGCAAGCATCTGTTGCGGCGAGTCGGTATTCGCGTGCGGCGTAATTATGCAAATCATGACCGCTATATCCCACGGCGCGGGCGGCGCTCAGCCTGGCCTTCGATCTGAGAAATCGTACGCTCCTGCGCGTAACACAATTTACCGATATTTAACCCCGGCTTGACAGAACAAATGCTATCGAGTACACTCCGGCGAGACAATTTCACACAATTAGAGTATGACAAGTCTGTCGAACACTGGCGTAGCTACGCGACGCACGTATCGCGTTGACGCACTGCCTTCCACATGTGGCTGTTGTTCTGCACACCTAATGCAGTTAGCAGATAGTCGTATCAGATTACCAAGGAGCAGATTCTCATGAAACAGCGGGTGAACACGTTCCTCGCATCGGCCACACTGGCCGGTCTTCTCGCCGCCTGTGGTGCCGCCGCACCGGCTGCCGCGCCGACGACCGCACCAGCCGATGCGCCGACAGCCGCACCGGCCGACGCACCGACGACCGCACCGGCCGCTGGTGGCGCGGGCAACACGATCAAGATCGTCTCGTCGTTGCCACGCACCGGCTCGTCCAAAGCTCAGACCGATTCGGTCGTCAACGCGATCAAGCAGCGGATTGAGGAAGACAACAATCAGATCTGCGGTGGCCAGTTCAATGTCGTCTATGAGGACATGGACGATGCGACGGCTGCCGCCGGCAAGTGGGATGCGGCGCAGGAGGCGAGCAACGCCAACAAGGCTGCCGCCGATGCCGACGTGATGATCTACATCGGTACGTTCAACTCGGGCGCGGCCAAGATCAGCATCCCAATCCTCAACCAGGCTGGCCTGGTGATGATCAGCCCGGCCAACACCTACCCGGGCCTCACCAAGCCGAACACGGGCGAGGCCGACGAGCCGGATAAGTACTACCCGACGGGCGTACGCAACTACGTACGCGTCGTCCCGGCCGATGACCTGCAGGGCGCAGCAGCGGCCAACTGGGCGAACGAAATCGGTGCGAAGAAAGTATTCGTGCTCGACGACACCGAGCTGTATGGCAAGGGCGTCGCCGACCAGTTCGTGATGCAGGCCGAGAAGAACGGCGCTGAGATCGTCGGTCGTGAGAGCATCGAGGGCAAGGCTGCCGATTACCGCGCGCTTGCCGCGAAGATCGTCGCCGCTGCACCGGATATGGTCTACTACGGTGGTATCACGCAAAACAATGCCGGCCAACTCGTGAAGGACATCAAGGGCGAAGGCTTCACGGGCAACTTCATGGGCCCGGACGGCATCTACGAGGAGGCATTCATCACTGCCGCCGGCGATGCTGCCGAGGGCGTGTATGTGACATTTGGTGGTATTCCGGCAGAGAAACTGACCGGCAAAGCCGCCGAGTGGTATGCGAGCTACAAGGCCAAGTACAACGGCGAGCCCGAAGTGTACGCGGTCTACGGCTACGAGGCGGCCAACGTGGCGATGAATGCGCTCAACCAGGTCTGCGCGAAGGATCGCGCGAAGGTTCTGGCGGCCGTCACGGGCACCAAGGACTTCAGCGGTATCCTCGGCACCTGGAGCTTTGATGCCAACGG
>JAYUYF010000299.1:0-1705 GCA_043752605.1 Roseiflexaceae bacterium | reverse complement strand
CAATTTGCCCGCTGCGCGTCAGCAGCGCATCGGCGAGGTGCAAATAGCCAGCGGGCACGAGCGCGATCCCCAGCCACTGCGCGCGCAGCAAAAACTGGATCGTCGTCTCGCGCTGGGCATCGCCGAGCAGCACATCACCGCCCGCGACGACAACAATACTAAACAGCAAGGCGGCCAGCGCGCGCGACACCGCGGATTGCCAGCTCTGGATCGTAATATACACCAGCAGTGCGAACGCGACGATCAGCACGGTGGCGACGAGCAGTTCGTTCAGGATGATCAGCGTTGCGGTGATGCCTGGCAGCGCCGGCATGGTGCTCCTTGGTGCAGGTGCGTTTGTATCGCGGCATTATAGCATGGTGGCGATGGCCTGCGCGGCCTGCGGCAGGGTAGTACCCTGCACCCGGCGGTGGCGATAGCCTGCGGGTTGGGTGCGGCTACGCGCCGCGGCGGCAGGGTTGGTACCCTGCACCCGGCGGTGGCGATGGCGTGCGGGTTGGGTGCGGCTACGCGCCGCAGCGGCAGGTGGCGCGGCCCCTGCACCCCGCTGGCGGGCGCCGCGCCCCGCCAGACCACCTCGCAAGGCGGCTGATCGCATGCCAATGGCCGATCGGGTTCACGCATGCCCGGTTGCGGCGAACCGCGCGCGGCAGCGCGTGTGGTAGCGCTCGCGTGCAGAGGTCTTCCGGTTAGCGCACGGGGCAGACACAGCCCAACGCCGGGCCGCGTCCCATGTGCGGTTTTGGGGGTCACGGGGGCGAACGCGCCCCGTGCCGGGGTTCCGGGCGGGAGCCCCGGACGCAGCGGCGCGTAGCCGCACCCAACCCGCTGGCCGCGCAGGCCAGACCGGTCGGCACGTGCGCCGCAGCGGAGCGGAGGCGATGGAGGCGGGCGACCCCTTGGTGGTATCAGGCAGCACTGTACACTGGAGCCTTACACAAGCGCTGTGCTGGTGACGATCAGGGGTTCGGCGTGGTCCTCGGCACCGGTGCTGGCTTGCGGCCGGGCGAGCTGGTAGCGAGTGTACAGCGAAGTCAGATCGCGGATGAGCGCAGCTCCGGTGAGATCAGCGCGTTTGAGGGTGTTCAGTTCGCCACTCAGCGCTTTGGTGAGCGAACGACGAAAGGCCTGTTCGAGCGTCTGGATCTGGGCGCGCAGATCTTCGTCGTCGGTCCGACCAAACTGGTCGCGCAGTTCGCGCAAAATGTAGCGCTGAGCCTGTGTCAGGCTGACGGTATGCTGCTGCTCGACGCGCCGTTGCCAGACAGTGCGGGTGAAATCGTGCAGCACCTGCGCGACCTGGCGGTTGTGCCCGTCGCTCAGCGGCAGGCTGGGCTCGGCCGGCGTGCATCTGAGTTGTTGCACGATCGCACCGATATCACGAGAGATGACCTCGCCAGCTGCATTGACCAGTACGAGTTGCTGGTATCTGCCCGCCTGGCAGTGGACAATCCGGCCTTTGACCGTGCTTGATCGACCGCTGCGAATACCGTTGCGTAGCTGCACGATGCGCTCGAACTCGGCCGGGTCGTCCTGGCGGATCTGGCGCAGCAACTCTTCGGCTTCGTTGAGGCCGATCATGCCATCATCATCTTCGAGCGTTTCGGCGTTCTCGCCGGTGTAAATCGCGTACATCGCCTGTTCGTTGAGCACCTCGCCGGGTTCGAGCACGGCTTCGTCTTCGCCGATCGTCTCGTGGATCTCG
>JAYUYF010000298.1:0-1707 GCA_043752605.1 Roseiflexaceae bacterium | reverse complement strand
CCAGCGCGCGCGTCGGCGCACAGCCATCGTTGGTACAGGTACCGCCCAGCATCCCGCGCTCGATCAAGGTCACACCTGCGCCCAGTTCGCGCGCACGCAGCGCCGCCGTCACACCGGCCGGCCCACCGCCCAACACCACAATATCTGCATGCTGCATGGTTTTCTCCTTCACGCACCTCATCGTTGCTACGCAGCAAGCCACTGCAGAGATCGCCTTGTTGGGAATTGAAAATGGGCGAATTGAAAGTGGAAAATGCGCACCAGCCGCGCACTGTGGGAACTCAAAATTGAAAATGGGCGAATTGAAAATTGAACATGCGCAATGGCCGTGCACCGATGTTCAATTCTCCATTTTCAATTCTCAATTCACCGTAGAATACAGCGAGCAACTCCACGCCAACCAACACAAAAAGGTACAAACACTATGCCCGCTCCACTGATCGGCATCACGACCCACGGCCCGCACGATCCGATTCGCGCCGAACTCGACCGGCTGCTCGCACAAATTGTCGCTGGTGTCGCGCAGGCGGGTGGGCTGCCACTACTGATTCCCTACGGCCTGGCGGGCGAACCACTGACCGGGCTGCTCGCGCGGATCGACGGCGTACTGGTGAGCGGTGGTGGTGACGTGGATCCGGCGCGCTATGGTGCAACTGCCAGCGATCTGGTGAAGGGAATCGATGCACAGCGCGATGCGCAGGAGATCGCGATCGCGCGCTGGGCCGCCGGTGGCACCCTACCCTACTTTGGCATCTGTCGCGGCGCACAGGTCTTGAACGCCGCGCTCGGTGGCACGCTCTACCGCGATATCAGTGAGCACGCGGCGGCGCTACGGCACAGCTATGATGATGGTGCCGATGCTGCGCGGCCGCACGCGGTGCAGATCGCCGAGGAGAGCCAGCTCGCACACGCGACCGGTAGCAGCGTGCTCAGTGTCAACAGTTTGCATCATCAAGCTGTGCGCGACCTGGCCCCCGGATTGCGTGCCGTCGCACACGCCCCCGATGCGCTGATCGAGGCCTTCGAGAGCACTCGTCATTCATTTGTGCTGGGCGTCCAGTGGCACCCCGAGGCGCTGCTCGATGATCCACAGCATCTGGCGCTGTTTGTGGCGTTTGTGCGAGCGGCGGGTGGGTAGCAACGCAAAATTTTGCGTCGTTACCCACTCGCCGCCCTTGTGTCTCTGATCGACTTCCGATATAATCCCTTCGAAAGTCGCCTATAATAGATAGATCAAACCTGTGCGTGCAAACTGCGGTCAGGGGTAATGTGGGAGGCGTGAGTGTGGCAACATCGATCTTGCTGGTTCATACGTTGAGTCTCTTCCGCGAGGGGTTGCGGCAGCAGATCGGTATGCTGCCCGATTTCTGCGTCGTCGGCGAGGCGACCAACGGCCAGCAGGCGATCCAGGCCGTCGGTAATCTTGACCCCGAGATTGTGCTGATGGATACCGATCTACCCGGTGTCAGCGGCATCGAAGTCGCACGCGCTATCCGCCGTTCCCACCCACAAGTCAGCATTGTGCTGCTCAGCGCCTCGCTTGATGGTCAGCAGGTGATGAAATCCATCCGCGCGGGTGTGGCGGCCTACGCGCCGCGCAATGTCGCGGCTGCACAGCTGACGCAGCTCTTACAGCAGGTGCGTCAGGGTTATTACCCTATCAACGAGCTCGTGCTCTCGCTGCCCGATGTGGCCTCCGAGGTGCTG
>JAYUYF010000297.1:0-1708 GCA_043752605.1 Roseiflexaceae bacterium | reverse complement strand
GTTCGTGACACGCAGCGGCGCATCGACTGCGATCAGCGCCGGAGCAGCTGCGGCGGCCCGGATCGCCGCCAGAATCTGCGTATCGTCGCGCAGCAGCGCCAGGCTGTGCAGGCGCGCCGGGGCGGCAGTGGCATCGACGACCGCCATGCCACTTGCATTACGCGCCGACCAGGCCAGATCGAGGCCAATTACGACCATTGCTACTCCGTATCTGGGGGGAACTGAGAATTAAAAGTTGAACAACGCATTGTACTGTGGTGACCAGCAATGTTGCAATTCTCCGCGCTCGGTTCTCGCTGGTTTGCGATATGGTACAATTCCAGGCGACGCAATGACGCGCTGCGACTCACACTACGTCACGGAGGCACTCATGCGCGAAGATATTACCAACATTGCGGTCGAAGATTACCTGACGGCGCTGATGCCCGCGCGCCCGGCGACGCTGGCGCAGATCGAGGCCGAGGCCGCCCTCCACGGCTGGCCGCTGATTGGCCCGGTGCAGGGCCAGTTTTTGCGCACACTCGCGATCTGCAACGGCGCGCGCGATGTGCTCGAAATCGGCACCGCTACCGGATACGCCGCGATCTGGCTATTGATGGCGGTGGCTCCGCGCGGTGGCAGCCTGACCGCGATCGAGCGCAACCCCAAGCGCGTCGCGCTGGCGCGCCAATTTGTCGAGCAGGCCGGTTTTGCTGCGCACTACCGCGCCGTCGAAGGCGATTATTTCACGACGTTGCAGGACGAGCACGCGCAATACGATTTGATTTTCCTCGATATGCTGCGCCACCTGTCCCACGATGACGAGGCCGTGCGCGCGCTCGACCTGTGCGTGCCGCTGCTGCGACCGGGTGGGCTGCTGGTGGCGGACAATGTGCTCTGCAATGCGCTGGTACTCGAAGATGACGCCGCACCAACCGTGCGCGGCATTCAGCGCTTCAACACGGCGATTATGCAGCACCCGCAGCTCGAATCGGTGATCCTGCCGCTGCGTGATGGCGTGGCGATCTGCCGGCAGGTGTAGGGGCGCGGCGGCGGCGGTGGGGGTGCGGTGGGTGGGATGGGCGCGGGTGCGGTGGGTGGGATGGGCGCGGCGGCGCGGGTGCGGTGGGTGGGATGGGCGCGGCGGACGCACCATGCTGCGTCCCTACTCCCATTCATACACACTGATCGTGCCACGCGCGAGGGTAAACAACTGCTCGGTGAGGCCGTGCGCTTTGCTCACCGCATCCGCCGCGATCTGCGCTGATATCGCGCGCAGGATATCCTGATTGGCATCCGAAAACGCGATCAGGAAATCGCGCTCGGGCACACCCACCACCAGATTGCCCGGCACCTTTGCCGCCCAACCCGCCAGCACATCCGTGAGCAGCAGCCGGGTCGCATCATACCCATCACCGCTATTAAACATAAACAACCGCTGGTCACCCACCCCACTGGTGACCGATTGCACACCGTCGGTCACACGTTGCAGGTTTTGCACCGCACGCGCGTGCAACTGCGCGGCGTTGATGCCCCAGCGCCGCAGATGGTCATCTGTGATGTAGGCCGCGCGGTTGGTCTCGTGGATCACATAGGTAATGATCAGGTCGGCCATGAACTCGCGGTAGACCGGCAACGGCACACCGCGCTCGCGCACATCGAGCAGCAGCGCCACCGGCTTGAGCATCGGGCGCACCTGCGCGGCCACCACCGCAAAATCGCGCGCCTC
>JAYUYF010000296.1:0-1710 GCA_043752605.1 Roseiflexaceae bacterium | reverse complement strand
GACCGACCGACCGACCGGGTCGCGATCGCGCGCAAGATCTGGTCGGTCGGTCTGGTCTTCTGGAGTACTGGTCTTCTGGCTATATAGATACACGTCATCTAACTGCTCAGATTTGGGCAGTTGTGTGAGCAGTTGTGTCGGCAGTTGAATGAGCAGTTGTGTTTCGTCTAACTGCTCATCTAACTGCTCAGATCTGGGCAGTTGTGGCGGTGCAACCTGCGCAGATCTCGGTGATTGCGCGGGCGCGGATGGACGTGTTACCGGGCGCTGATTCGGCGCAACGTGCCACGCAAGCCAGGCATCGGCGATGCGTGCCGAGCGTCCGGCGCGGCCGTGTGTCTCGGTCTCTTCGACGATACCGAGCGCCGCCGCCAGATCCCACCAGCGCCGGACGGTGCTATATGAGACCTGCATATCGGCGGCCATGTCCACCAGGTTGACCTGCACACGGCATGTCGTTTTGTCCACAACCTGGTAGAGCAGCAGGAGCAAGCCCGCGCCCGCGCCGAGTTGCCGGAACGCCGGACGCAGGCCGAGATCGCCGGGCATCGGCGCAATCCATGTACTCATCGCGCCCCCGCTCCCTGCGTTGCCCGGAGCGCGGCGGTGGCGGCGGCGTGGGCATCGCGCACCCCGTCCAGTTCGTTGCGCAGGCGGGCGTTGTCGAGCGTCAGGGCGTCTCGGTGCGCGGCGATGGTTCGGTACAGCTCGCGCTGTACCTGTGCCTCGTAGCACGCGATGTCGCGTTCGCGGCGGGCCGTCTCGAGGAGTTCGCGCAGGTCACGCGGGTCGGCGGCGGTGCCTCCCTGGTCGCGCGCCGCAAGGCCGTAGAGATCACTACACATAACTAGCCTCCCGTTCTACGGCGTACTCGGTTGCCCACGCGACGATGCCCGCCCAACTCGCCAGTGCGAGCGCGTCCGTGTCCGGGCTGCACCAGCGCCCTTTGAGATCCGCGCGTGTCACGGGTGCGGCGTCCGCCACGATAAACGGCGTAATGTCGCTGGTGTCGCCGCGCCCGACGCTAATCTCGGCACCGGCGGTGAGTGTCCATGCCAGTTCGTGGCACGTGACCGGCTCGGGGTGGCGCGCCCGGTCGATCAGCGCGTCGGCGGCCTCACAATGGGCAACGTGGGCCAGCAGCGCCGCCAGCAGTACATCGGTTGACCGCGATCGCATCGCCAGCTGCACGATGACCGGCTCGGGCAGTTCGCCGCCTGCGCCCGGCAGTGCGAGGATGCACCGCACGGCAAGGTTACTCGGCACGCCCTGTCCCCATCGCGCGCCGATCCCGGCGTTGGCGGTGTGCGCGGCGTGCTTGACCAGTGCGGCCATCGTCGGCACGGGCGGCCCGCTCGTGACCGGAAACAGCGCTAGGGTCTCACCGAAATACCAGTGCGCCACCTCGGCGCTACCACCGTCGCGCTGGTGCCGGATCGTCGTGCGCGCGGTTCCGGCGCCAATCATCCGCTCGTCAAAATCGGCGTTCTTGCCGATCTCCGAATGAAACCCGATCAGCGGATTGAACCGCGCCATGCCCGCCCCTTTGGCGACCGGCTTGCCGTTCGCCCACTGGAGCACCGGCACCGCGTCGGCTGCGGCCAGTGCGGGGGTATTGCGTCCGATCGTCATCTATCGTCCTTCTCCGGCGCTCGGGCCGGTGTCATCGTCGTCATCGCCCGGCGCATCGTCGGGGAGTTCGTCAAAGAG
>JAYUYF010000295.1:0-1714 GCA_043752605.1 Roseiflexaceae bacterium | reverse complement strand
AGTTGGAGCGAGCCCGCAGTACGGTATCCGCCATAGCCAAGCAGCAACAAGCCGAAGATCAGGCCGATGATCGTGCGGAACATCATCTCCTCCTGCTACTCGGTGTACATGGCGAGTGTTGCCACGCGCTGGAAGCCGACGCGTTCGTAGACCCGCGATGCACGCTCATCGGCGGCGGTAAGAAACAGGAGCGAGATACCACGCGCGAATGCCTCCTGTGCGAGCCGCACAGTGACCGCGCTGGCGAAGCCACGACCGCGCCACGCCTGGAGGGTGGTGATACCGACGATCTCGGCGACGCCCTCGTGCGGTGGGTTGACCATACCGGTCGCCACCGGCCCAGCGTGCTCATGATAGGCTGTGACACCGGCCCCCTCCGCCAGCATCTTGCGCAGGCGATACAGGTCATCATCGGCGAAGTGACCGCTGTTGCCAGCACCAAACCCGCGTTCATTGGTCTCGAGATGTTGGCGCACCAGCGCGTCATCGGCCTGCGCATCGAGGGCAACCAGATGACTGCCAGGCGGCAGCGGGCTACCAAGCAACATTGCGGGTGTGCAGATCAACATTGGCAGGCGCTCATCGGCGTGGAGCCCGTGTGTGCGCAGTATTGCGGGGAGATCGCTGGCGTATTCCTCGATAAATTCGAAGCGTGGCCGGCGGCGGCGCTCGGCGAACACATGGCGCGCCAGCGCCAGACCGCGAACAAAATCGGCGACTGGCGCGTTGGGGATCGCATAATTCAGGTAGGGCAGTATGTCAAACGGGTTGACAAACACCGTGAACGGTGCAGCATCAACGGGTGTCAGGTGATAGCCTGCGGCAGCGCGCAGGCCGGCCTGCAAGCGCGCGATCAGCGCCGGATCGGGTGGCATCGTGGGGTGCTCCCGTATTACATTCGCACAAGTGCATCGGCGAGCTGGCGGCCAAAGGCGGTAGCTGTCACCTTGCGCCAGGCGGTGTTGGCGCTTGCGAGCGAGCCGGTATGCGCGGCATCGAGCGCGGCCAGATACGCCAGCGCACCCAGATCTGTGGCGAGGCCCAGACCGGCGAGCTGCGTGCGTGCGGCCACAGCGTCCTGCAACTGACCAAACTGTTCCTGGAGCGTCGCGAGCTGGGCAACAAGCGGCTCGGTGCGTGGCCCGAGCGCGTCAGCAAACAGATCGAGCGAATAGCGCAAACGTTTGCCAGCGATCCGCGCGCGGTGACGCGCGTCATCGTGCGGATCGCTGGCGAGCACAGGCTCGAAAGCGCGCAATTGCTCGTAAATACGCCAGATCGCGCTTCCCGCAATATCACGTACCCGTAGCGGGCGGCCAGTCTCCTCATTCGCGCGTTCGCGCGTGCTCGTGAGGAACTCGGCGATATCGTGCTTGAGCGCGGTATAGCGTGCGCTGGTCAGATCGTGTTCGAGCCGCTGCCAGGCCTGCGTGCGCGCCGCTCGCAGCGTCTTGACCGTCGCCGCAATCGCCTGATGTTCGGCGGCGGGCAGCGTGATGGCAGTTTGATCCATCGCACCGATCAAGACATCAAGATCGCGCACACCGCCGAGGGTCGTGGCGATGCGGCGCAGCCCGCGGCGAAAGCGCTGGAGCCGCCGCGCCTGGTCGAGCGGTGCGAGGATCTGGAGGGCCGCACGCAACCGCCGCAGCACGACACGCATCTCGTGTACCGCGCGCACCGGCTCGGCATCATTCCGCAGATCATCTTCGCA
>JAYUYF010000294.1:0-4581 GCA_043752605.1 Roseiflexaceae bacterium | reverse complement strand
TGCACCGCGATTACTGGCGCGCGGCGTTTCGCTTACGGCGCGCACCGGATTGCGGGCTGATGGAAGGCCAGAAAGAAGTACGGATCACGCTTATGCCCCTGCCCGATTAACCAGAGGAGATCTTTAGTTATGTCAACACAGGCCACCGCCGCCCCCGCGCCGCTCGTCGGGTCGCGTCTTGCCGCCGTGCTGCTGGGTGCGGCCACGATCGCCAGTGTGGTGTTGATTATTGCCGGTGTTGCGGGCCCGGAGTGGTGGAAGATTATCATACTCGGTATCGTCGAAGGGCTGACCGAATTCTTGCCGATCTCATCGACGGCGCACTTGCTATTGACCTCGCGGCTGATCGGTTTTGAAAACAGCCTGGGTGGCACCTTCGAAATCTTCATCCAGCTGGGCGCGGTACTGGCGGTGGTTGGCTATTATGCGCAGGACTTGATCGCCAAAGTGCGCGATTTGCCGACCAGCCGTGAGACACAGCGATTCTGGCTGAATGTACTGATTGCATTCATCCCGGCGGCGGTATTTGGTTTATCGCTGCGCAATTTTATCAAAGGCGAGCTGTTTCAATCGCCGACGGTGATTGCGGGTGCGCTGATCATCGGCGGTATCGTGCTGATCGCGATCGAGCGTGTACGGCTGACAATTACCACGACCGTGGTCGAACAGATGTCGCACCGCCAGGCGCTGCTGATCGGGCTCGCACAGGCCACCGCGCTGATCCCCGGCGTCTCACGCTCGGGGGCCTCGATGGTGGGCGGGTTGCTGGGCGGGCTCGATCGCACCACCGCCACGCGCTTTGCCTTCTACCTCTCGATCCCGACGCTTGGCATCGCCACGATCGTCGATCTGCTGCAGAGCCTGCGCGACGGGCTGCTGAGCAGCAGCGATATCGGGCCGCTGGCGCTCGGCACGCTGGTCTCGTTTGTCGTCGCCTGGCTCTCGATCGGCTGGCTGCTGCGCTATGTCTCGCGCAACAGCTTTGCAGCATTTGGCGTCTACCGGATCATCGCCGGAATCGTGGTGCTGGTGGCGTTTGCGGTAGGGTAGTTGTAGGGATGGCGGGCGGCGGTCATATCCGGACGCAGCGTGCTGCGTCCCTACGTGATGATACCGCCGCCCGCCGCCCGCCCGTGAGTACGCGGCATGCGTCGTCTGTACATGTCCGCCTCGTCGTTCGTGTCTTCGTGGTGAAACGTCATGCCTGAGCCCGAATCTATCGCCGTGATCATCCCCGCGCTCGCGGGCGACACCGCCGCGCTTGAGGCAGCACTGGCAAATCAGACATTGCCGCCCGCCGAGGTACATATCGTGCGCGGGGTGCGGCCAAATGGCCGGGCGCGCAATCTGGGCGTAGCTGCCACATGTGCGCCGATCCTGGTATTTATCGACGACGACGCGCTGCCGGGCGACGAGCACCTGATCGCGCGGCTGGTGGCACCATTGTTGCGCGATCCGACCATCGGCGTCGCTGGTGCGAGCAAGCTCCTGCCGCCGATGGCATCGGCATTTCAGCGCCGGGTGGCACGCGAGGTGCCACGGATTGAGCACGCGGTGGTGGCGCACGACAGCGAAACAAACCCGGAGCCACCCGCGTACTATTGTGACGTGACCACCACCTGCTGTGCGATCCGGCGTGATACCTTTGCTGCGGTTGGTGGCTTTGACGAAACACTGGTGCGCGGCGTCGATACCGAATTTCTCGTGCGGTTGCGGCGCACGGCGCTGCCAGCTACACCAGAGGCGTGCTACCGCGTGGTGCTGGCGGCACGCTGCTGGGCCTGGCACCCGGCCCCGGCGACGCTCGGCGCGCTGTTGCGTAAACAATTCCTGTATGGCTTTGGCCACGCGCAGGAGGTACGCCGCGATCCGGCGCGTGCACGCGGCCGGGCGCTGCACACGCCGTTGCATGCACTGGCGTTTCTCGCGTTTCGTACCGCGATTGTGCCGCTGAATGTCGTGCTACCGTATTCATATGCCGCACCAAGCTGGCGGCCGGGCTGGAAGCCACTCAAGGCGATCTGTTCATACGCCAGCGCGCTGGGATATCTTGCCGGGTGGTATCGTGGAAGTTAGCTCTGTACGCGAAGGAGAACTGCTATGCGTAATAAATTTACCGCCGCTGCCGCGATTTTACTCGGATTGGCATATCTGCTCAATCCGGGTGCGGGTGTTATCGAGTTGCTGCCGGATGTCATCCCGGGTCTGGGCAACATCGACGAAGCAGGCGCGACCGCGCTGCTGATCTGGGGGGCATCGGTGATGCGCGGGATGCGCAGCGCACCAAAGCTCGCCGAGCCGGTGCAGCATGAATTGCCACCGGGACGCTAGCGAAGAACCGATGTCGACGCAGCACCGCATCACCGGCACAGTTCCCACGTATTCGATCGTCCTCGGCTTTCAATCGCCGTTCAAGCGAAAGTTTACGGAATACGCGGTGCAGTAATCGTCCAGCGCGCGCGGCGGATCCACTCGCCGCGTTCGTGGGGCTCCAGGCCACCAAGGATCGCGGCGATCCGCGCCAGCGCATATGCATCGAGCAAGACCGGGTCGAACTGGCCGTCGATATACGCGCGCGTCTTGCCGCTGTACACACGGTATGTACCAAGATCGGCGACAGCACCGAAGCCCCGCCAGTGGAGAGTCCAGCGCAGCCACGCCAGATCGCGCGCCGGTTCGCCCGCACCCGCCCACTCCCAATCGAGCAGACCTGACAGGTCTTGTTCGTCTGATGCGACCAGGATATTATGTAATCCCGGATCACCGTGGGTAAAGCAAATCTGTGGGCGCCCGCCGATGTGTTCGAGCGCACTGCTGAACGCACGGCGCAGATCGTCATCGAGCTGCGGATCATCGAGTACCAACGAGCCACGGAGCAACTCGATACCACCCGTGAGCGCCGGAATGGATGGCACGGGCAGCATGTGTACCCCGGCGAGATGCTTGCATAATTGCAACAGCGGCAGAGATAGCGTGCGCAGCCCGCCATCATAGCGCGTAATGCCCGGCACGCCAGGGAGCGCGTCGAGCAGTTCGACCGTCGTCGTCTCATCGTCGAGAAGCGCACGTAGCGTGGGTATCGGGGCAAGGTGTTGCCCCGGCAGAGCCGGGATTGTGGCCTGGGCAGCAAGCCAGGTGAGCGCGGCGGCCTCGCGGTGCAAATCCTCGCGCTTGGTGGGGCGAGTGGCGATCTTGGCCACACAGCGGGCAGTGCCAATCGTCAACGCCAGCGTCAGGTTTGAGAAGCCGCCGACCGTGGCAGCCACAGCGTAAATCGGCTGCCCGGGGAACGCCGTTTTGAGCAGGGCGCGCGCGGCCGGGGGCAGCAGCGTGGTCACAGCGTATCGCCGTGCGCCTCGGCGATCGCGATGCGCGCCTGGCGCACGATCTGGTCAAGACGCGCGTTGACGATCTCCTGCCATTCGGCGGCCTCGGCATCATCGAGCGCGCCGCCGCCATATTTCAATTCCATCGCCAGATCCCAGCCGCGGCGGCTGGCAAAGCGTTCGAGTGCTTCGCGGCGTTCAGGTGTCCAGCGTTCAACATAGCGCTGGAACGCGCGGATCAGGCGGCCGCTGCCATCCGGGTTTAATGCCGGCAGCGGAATGACCGTATGCCCCACGTGGGGTTTGCTCGGCGCACTGGCCGATTCGAAGAAGATCTCGCTGGCCGTCACGCTGTAGCGGTACTCGCCCGCCGTCGCGTGCGAACCAGGATTTGCCGCAATCGCACCCATCAGCATTCGGTCGGTTATCGCCATTGTGTGCTCCAACCCCATCACAGTGGATAAAACATGACCGTGCTATAATACCGTGAGAACGTCGACGCGTCGATATAGCACGCCTGTGTGGCGCAGAAGGAGCGGTATGAACCTCTGGCACGACCTCGACCCAGGCCCCAGTATCCCCGATGTGATGCAGGTTGTGGTTGAGATCCCGAAGGGCTCGCGTAACAAATACGAGTTTGATAAGAAGACGGGCGCGTTCAAACTCGACCGTGTGCTTTACTCTGCGGTTCACTATCCGGGCGATTATGGCTTCATCCCACAGACGTTTTACGAAGACGGTGACCCGTTCGACGTGCTCGTCATGACCAACCTGCCGACGTTTACCGGCTGTATCGTCGAGGCGCGTCCGATCGGCATGTTTCGCATGATGGATCGCGGCGAGTCAGACGATAAAGTGCTGGCGGTGCTGCACTATGATCCGTTCTTCGCCGATTATGCCGATTATACCGATCTGCCGACCAGCTTTGTCAAAGAGGTCGAGCACTTCTTTACGGTCTACAAAGACCTTGAGGGTGCGCGCGTCGAGCCGCTGGGTTGGGAGCACGCCGATGTTGCCAAGGGTCGCATCCGCTTCGCGGTGGATCACTACTGGGACATGCGCGCCGGGCGGCTGCCCAAGCGAGCCTGAGCGGGATGACACGCAACGAGCCGCCGCGAGAGCAGCGCGTCGCATATTCGGCGGGCGGGGTTATTTATCGGTGGGTCGGGCAGGCAGCAGAAGTCGCGCTGATCGCGACGCACGATAGCCAGCGCTGGGGGCTCCCCAAGGGGCACGTGCGGCGTGGTGAGACGGC
>JAYUYF010000293.1:0-10849 GCA_043752605.1 Roseiflexaceae bacterium | reverse complement strand
GAGCGGGGCGCAGACCAGCGCGTCAATCGCACGATCGAGGCTGTTCCCGGCCAGCAATCCTACCACTTCACCCAGTAAAAAGGTATTGACGTTGGTATACGCAGCTACGCGACCAGGCGGGTGGGTCGGCTGCGCCGCATAGGCACCCGCGCGCACCGCCGCTGCCCCACCCGCGTGCGCCAGCGTAGCGAGCCGCAGATCAAGGCCCGAGGTGTGTGTCAGCAGGTGCGCGATCGTCACCCCCGCCGCACGGCTGGTGGGCAGATACGCCGTCAACGGTGCATCGAGATCAAGTACGCCCGCAGCCACCAGGCGCAACGCGGCTGCGGCGGTAAACAGCTTGGTGAGCGAGGCGAGATCATAGATCGTGGCGGGTGTCACCAGCGCAGCGTCTGGCGCACTGGTGTGGCGGCCACGCCCGGCGCAAAGAAGCACATCACCGCCGCGTGCGATCAGCGCTGCTGCGCCGGGGAACATACGCTGTGCAATCGCAGCATCGAGCGTCGCGTTCAGGCAACCACGGCCGGTCACGGGCGGGGCGCACAGGCAGGCCGCGCGCGTAGCCACGGAAAAAACCCGATCGTGTCGCCCGGCGAGTCGCCGCGGCCATCGGCGTTGCGGTCGGGTTCGTACGGCCCGGTGTCGCTCTCCCACCAGTTGTTGCGCATATCAATCGCCACGTCACTGGTCGCACCACGGCCGATGCCAAAGCGCAGGTAGATCGGGATGATCGGCGGGAGATGGTCTTCGATCGCATTGTCACGCACCTGGAGATTGCTCAGCCCGGGTACCTGCGGCAGACTGCTGCGGATGCTCAGACCATTCGCACCGCGAATGAGCGTGTTGCACAGCAGCCGCCCCTGGATCTGGCCATCGGCCACCAGCGTCAGGTTCGGGCCATCCTGTCCTTCGAACAGGTTGCGCTGCACATCAAGGCTCAACACCTCGGCCGGGTTGCTCTCGGCGAGGCGAACCATCGGTGCGCCCGCGCTGAGCCGGTTGCCACCCACACGGCTGGTGAAGAGCGTCAGCGTCCCACCCCGGTCATACGCGATATCGAGCGCCGCGCCGTAGGGAATATCATTGCCCGCGATCGTGCTGTCGCGCATCTCGAAGCGCCCGCCGCCGACACGCACCTGGCCGCCGTTGTCGGTGATCGTCGCACCGCGCAGTGCCAGTGTGCCACCCTCAACGCCGATCAGGGTGCCGCCCGCGCCACCACCACGGATCTCGGTCTGCTCGAAGATGATATCGCTGCCGGGCTGGCCAAAGATTCCCTCCCAGCGCTGTGGTGCAGCACCACCAATGCGCGCTGGCGCGCCGGGTTTGCCGACGCCGTACAGTTTCCCTTGCACGATGATCGATACACCGGGTGCAACGCGCACATCAGCACCCGACTCGATCACGAGTGCGGCATCAGGCGGGATCAGTACATCGATCGGCACCTCGACCGGCTGCCCCGCCCGCCAGAAGACCGTACCGCTGATGCGTTGCACGGGTGGCGGTGGAGCCGCCGTGGGCGGCGGAGCCGCTGTAGGTGCCGCTGGCGTGGCTGTGGCGATCGGCTGCGGCGGTGCGCTCGTCGGTTGGATCTGCGGTGTGGCTGGCGCAAAGGTTGGTTGGATCTGCGGTGTGGCTACCGTGGCAGTCGGCTGGATCGTCGCGGCCGTCGGCACGACCGGCGCAAAGGTCGGCACCGCCTGGGTTGGTTGGGCGATCTGCGTCGGCGTGCTTACCTGCGCGATGAGTACGGTCGGCGAGACCGCTGCCGCCAGGATATCCGTCGCGCGTTGCACGGCTCCCGGCTCGGTTGGCACGGGATACCCCGCACCGCGCCCGGCGATTGTCGCTGTCTCGTCCAGCGCAACCACCACTGCCGGTGTCGCCAGTGGCAGTTGCGTCGGCTGGCCGCTCACCGTCGCCGGGCGCGGTGTGGCGAGCGCCAGTACCATTGCGATCCCCAGAAACGCCAGCGCGCCGAGCAAAATTGCGTTATCGCGCGAGATCGCCGCGCGCCGTGCACGCGTAGGGGCCGCTTCGCTCACCGGCTCGTCTGGTTCCACAGCGCCTCCTCGAGATCCCTTACCGCAGGTATCCTACCACACATTGGTGGCCGCGCCATCCCCGTACACTATCATCCTGTACGGCCGCAGCACAGCTTCGGCCCGCCGAATCATCCCGTCGCCACACGATAGCCCGTGCGGCCTACCTGATCCGTACCAGCACAAATGCCCCAACCAGCAGGAGCACAACCACACCGTAGGCGCTGCCAAGCGAGATTTGATCTGCAAGTGCCGCCAGTAGCAACGGTGCGCTGAGCACCGCCGTGCCCGATGCCAGCGAAGCGCGCGCGCTGGCAGCACTGCTGCGTGTGCCGGCCGCATCCACCGCCAGCGTCAGCACAAACGGATACAAGTTGGCGAGCCCGAGGCCACACACAAACAGGCCGGCCACACTCAGCCATAGCGTCGGTGCCAGCCAGTACGCCAGAAACCCGAGCAATGTCAGCGCGAGCGCCGCCGGTAACAGTTGCGCTGGCCCGCTGCGGCGCAACAAACCGCCGGCCACAAAGCGCCCGACAAAGATCGCGGCCAGAAACGTGGTGGCCAACGTGGCGGCTACGCCGGGGGCAACCGCAAATTTGCGCGCCAGATACTCGGTACTCCAGAATGCAACCGAGAACTCGACCGCAATCACAAGTACCAGCGCGCTCCAGAAGCGCCAGTAGCGTTGCGGCAACCGTCCCGCCGGGTCACCCGCCGCAGCGCTTATCGGCACGGCACGCGCCACGGTCACGCGCGTGGTCATGGGTGCCAGCAGCCCCCAGAGGAGCATCGTGGCGATTGGCGCGGCACGCCAGCCGACGTTCGTCTGTGCGGCGATACCCACCAGCAATGGCCCGAGCAATGAGCAGAGCGCCGCCACGGTATTGGCTTCGCTCAGCGCCAGCGCGCGCGCCGCGCCGTGCTGATCGGCGAGCGCGGCCGGGATAACCGCCAGCAACAATGACCCCAGCGTGCCCATCACCAGCGCACCACCGATCGTCAGCACTGCATCCCGCCCCACCAGCAGCAGCGCCGCACCCGCCACCAGCCCGGCGCCGCCGATCAGCAATGTGCGCGGCCGCCCGAGCGCGCGCACCACACGGTCGGCCGTCAGCCCGGCGATGATCATCCCCACCGCAAAGGCGCTGAAGTGCAGGCTGCCTACGGTATACGAGAGCCCGCGCTCAGCGCGCACAAACGGCACCAGCGGCCCGAGCACATTCAAAAAAAATGCGTAGTACCCAAGCGTCAGGTACAGGATCCACGTCGCGCCATCACGCACAAAGCGCGGCGCGTGCTGCGGTTCGGTCATGACTCATGCGTCCTGATCATCACCGCCATAGGTCTCCGGGTCGCTCTCGCGCACACGTCCCGCGCGCACCTCAATCGCACGCTCGGCCACCGCGCGCACAAAGGCCCGGTCGTGGGCCACCAGGATCACCGTGCCATTGAAGGCTTCCAGCGCATCTTCGAAATGCTCACGTCCGTCGATGTCGAGATGGTTTGTTGGCTCGTCCAGCAAGAGCAGATTACAGCCGCGCAACACCAGCAGCGCCAGTTGCAGCCGCGCGCGCTCGCCCGGCGAGCAGGCCGCCACCGGCAGATGGACGGCATCACCCGCAAACAAAAACTGGTGCAAAAACGCACGCGTCTCGGTCTCGGTCATCGCCCGCTCGCGCGCCGCCGTGGCCAGCACTGTCGCATGCATGTCGAGTGTCTCTTGCTCCTGCGCCAGTACTCCCACGCGCACGTTGGCACCCAGCCGCACGCGGCCACCGTGTGGCACGAGCTCGCCTGAGATCAGGCGCAACAGCGTCGTCTTGCCGCCACCGTTCGGGCCGACAATCGCGAGCCGCTCGCCGTGCCAGACCTCAAATGTCACGTCGTGCAGTAACTCGGGCGCGTCCGGGTAGCCAAACGTCACATCCTCGACCGCCAGCACCGCGCGGCCGCCGGCCGGGGCATCGCCAAAATCGAGTCTGAGCCCCCAGCTTGTGCGTGGCTTCTCGACGCGCTCGTCGCTCGCCATATATCGGTCAAGCTTGCGTTCGCGCGCCCTGGCTTTGGCAGCAACTTTTTTCGCGTAGCGGCGCACGTTGGGCTGCGAGGGCGTCGTGCTGAGTTCGACGCCCAGTGCCTGGCCCTTGAGCCGTTTGATATCGGTCGTGACTTTATCAACGTACTCCTGCTGCCGCAAGTAGGCTTCGGCGTGCAACTCTTGCTCGTGCGCGCGCGCCGCCACATACGCATCATAGTTGCCGGTATAACTACGGAGCGTGCGTGTCCTGGCATCGAGCGCGAAGATCCGGCTGACGGTGCGGTTGAGAAAGTCGCGGTCGTGCGATACCACCAGCACCGCGCCCGGGTAGCCACGCACAAAACTTTCGAGCCACGCGATCGCGTCAAGATCAAGATGGTTGGTTGGCTCGTCGAGCAATAACAGCTGTGGCTCGCCCAGCAGCAGCGCGGCCAGTGCCAGCCGCGTCTTCTGGCCACCACTGAGCGCGGCAGTCGGTGTTTCGGGTGCGGTATGACCCAACCCCAGGCCATCCAGCACAGCGGCCGCGCGCTGCTCACGGTCGTAGCCACCCAATGTCTCAAACTGCGTCAGCGTCGCATCATAGTCGGCCAGCGCCGCGTCCAGGTGCGCCGCAGTAGCCACACCCAGCGCGCTGGCCGCCGCCTCGGTCGCCGCCAGTGCCGCACTCCAGCTCGCATGCGCAGCCGCAATTGTCTCGCCGACGGTTGGTGCCAGCCCGGCGTCAAACACCTGCGCAAGATGCCCGATCCGCAGATCGGGTGGTGTACGCGCGATGCTGCCCGCATCAGGGCGCTCGGCACCCGTGATGCAGCGCAACAGCGTGCTCTTGCCAGCGCCGTTTGGCCCGATCAGACCCACCCGATCCGTATCGTTGATCACACATGAAATATCGGTGAGGATCGGCGCTGCACCGTACGCCTTCGCCAGCGAACGTACCTGTAACATAGAATCCTCCCAGCTTGCACAGACAATACCAGACGTGTTGTGGCTAGCGGGGCAGATCTGTCACGGATAACTCCTCACTCGGTCGGAAGACGAAGCGCCGTAGCCAGGGTGGTCGGGGTTGAGTGCGCGTAGTATAGCATATCAGTAGATTTGCTCACCAATCGAAGCGATCACGGCGTCGTTCAACCCGCGACGTGGAAGGGCAACGATGCGAGATGTGCGACATTGAGCGCCTGCAAGGTAAAGACAAATAACGAGCCCGCCTGCGATGTACGTTCGAGCCTGAGCGATCCGCCCTGTTGTGCTACCAGCTCGCGCGCGATCGCGAGCCCGAGTCCGATGCCGCGCTGCGCCGAGTTGATCCCTTCGGTGCTGCCGGTACCACGCGAGAAGCGTCTGAAGAGAGCATCGACCTGGTCGAGCGCGATGCCACGGCCGGTATCGGCGATACCCACTTGCACGGTCGTCGTATCGATCATCTCGGCGGTAATCGCGATCGTTCCGGCATCCGTATACCGATACGCATTATCGATCACCTGGCGCATCGCGTTGATTGCATGATGCGCATCGGTCATCACCAGCGGCAGATCATCAGGCAGGCAAACGCTGACGACAATACCTTTCTCGCCAAGCGCGCGCCGGTACGATCGTAGCGCCTGCTCGATAATATCGCCGAGGTGATTGGGCTGCGTGTTAAATGCCAGTGAACCCGAATCGAGGCCAGCGATTGTGATCGTGTTGTTGATCAGGGCGGTCATCGCCAGGGTCTGATTGCGCATTGTCTCTATTAACTCGTGCTGATCCGGGTTCATCGCGCCGACATAGCCGAGCGCCAGCAGATCGGCGTTACCACTGATGACCGTCAGTGGTGTGCGCAACTCGTGCGAGATTGTCGCAATAAAGTTATTCTTGGCGCGGTCGATCGCGACTTCATCGGTCATATCATGAAAGACATAGACGCGACCGAGGTTCTTGCCCAGGTTATCCAGCACTGGCGCAACCGCAACCCGCACGATGCGCTCGCCGAGCGCAAACAGGTCGGTCGTTGAGGATTGGCCAAACGATGGCGCAGCGCTGCCAAGCGCGGTGAGCGGCAATTCGGCAAACCAGGACGGCGGCGGTGCATCGCCAGGCAAATTGAGCAACATCCGCATTGTACGGTTGATAATCTCGACGTGTCCGTCATTGTCACACACCACCACGCCGTCGGCGAGGCTCTCAAGGATCGCCGCCCGCCGCCCGGCTTCGGCCTGCACCTCGCGGTACAGATCGAGCAACCGCCCGGTCATCGTATCGGATCCGGCCAGCACGCCGACTTCATCGCCCGAGACGCGCCCGCTGCGCGCGTTAAGGTCGCCATGCCTCACCGATTGTGCCGTGTTCACCAGCATGCTCAACGGCCATGAACTCTGGCGCACCATCGTGATGCCGAGCAAGATGATAGCAAGCATTGTCAGTATGGTGAGTACCGCGAGCGGGAGTTGGAAATCGCGCCAGGTTCCGATCACATAATCGGACGCGATCGATGCCGAGATCACCCCGATCATGGTCTCGCGCACGACGAGCGGCGTGTACGCCATCAGATATTCACGGCCATTGATCAGCTGCGTATCAAACGTCGCCTGGCGTGCGCCCAGCGCCAGATCACCGACGGCCTGGATGACGTCCATCGATGCGTCGAGTTCGCTCAGGCTGCTGCCGGGCGCCAGTGAACTCGCGATCGCCATGCCGTCCTGCGGGTTGTAGACCGTCACAATCGTGGCCTGCGCGCTGCCGCCAAGCGCGTGTAGCAACGTATCGAGCCGCACCGCGAGCAACAGTCCGCCAACGACATCGCCCGCGTACGTAACCGGCGCGGCTGTGATCAGATACTGTTGCTCGCCGATGATTAGCAACGTCACCTGCGTATCGCCCGCCGTATCAGCCTGGGCTGCGAGGATCAGCTGTGTCACCTGCAGCTGGCTCAGGTCGATCGGTGCGCCCGGCACAAATGGCTCGCCCACCACACCTGCGGATGCGCCAGCCGCATCCGCAGGCAGCCGGCGTAGGTTGACAATACTCGTGCCGCTCTGATTAAACACAAAGAACTGATCGATACTCAGGCCGCGTTCGCGGCTAATGACCAGATACGGAGCCAGCGCCTGCACGAGACCCCTGCGGTCATCAGCGGCCAGTGCTGCAGCCAGCGCCGGTGTTCCGCTCGATGGGTTTGCAGACGCCGAGGCGACTTCACGGAGAAACGCCAGCTGTGCGCGTTCGCGCGCGACAATCGTATCGTTCACCGTACGAGCGATTTGCGCCAGCTGATTATTGACACGATTCCGCGCCGAACCGCTGATAGCGAGCAATGCCGCATCCGCCCCCAGCATTGCCACTAGCAAGGTGAGCGCCAGAAACGGGAGGATGATTTTGTACTGGATCCGCGAGCGGAGCTCTGAGCCAGGCGACATACCGGTACGCTCCGTGTACATATTTCAGGAAACGATTTCCCTCGAAAGTAGTATACTATTGTTGGTTACGGTGCTATTACAGCATACCCCCGCAGGCTATCACCAGCGTAAGCGGTATAGATTCTATTCAATCGCAAAAGTTGCGCAGGTGAAGAGATCCAATCACCCGCCCGGTACGAATAGTATTATGGAAGAGCACACACGAGGCAGGATAGTATGAGCCGTATCCGCCCCGGGCGAACCCGTGTCGCGCTTGCTATACTGGCGATCGGCATGATAACTGTGGTGGCGCTGCTGTTCTTACGCCCGGCTGCGTCCGCCCCCGCAGCCGAGATCCTGCGCGCCGCCGCCACAGCGCGGCCGGCGGGCACAGCGGAGGCGCTGCTTTGGGATGCCGAGGCCGCCCGCGCACAGGATCCCGATCGCCCTGACGCGCAGGTACTTGTCGGTTTTGCTGCACTCCAGCAGGCGCGCGAGACAGGTGATCCGGCATACTATAGCCGGGCTCAGGCCGCATTTGATGCAGCGCTGGCGCGTGATGCTGCCCATCCAGATGCATTGATCGGGGCGGGAGCCCTTGCGCTTGCGCGTCACGATTTCGCGGTGGCGCTGGCGCTTGGTGAACGCGCAGTCGCTGCTGCACCGTTTACAGCGCGCGCCTATGGTCTCGTCGCCGATGCACAGATCGAGCTTGGTGAGTATGACGCAGCGACGGGCTCATTGCAGAAGATGGTCGATCTGCGGCCCGATCTGAGCGCCTACAGCCGGATCGCCTATATTCGCGAGTTGTATGGCGATGTACCAGGCGCGATCAGCGCTATGCAACAGGCGGTGGCAGCAGGTGGTCCTGTCCTTGAGAATACTGAATGGACGCGCGTGCAACTGGGCAATCTGTACGCCGGTAGCGGCGATCTGGTCGCCGCCGAACGCATCTATAATGAGGCACTCTTCTATATCGATGGCTACGTCCCGGCATTGGTAGGGCTCGCGCGTATTCGTGCTGCACAGGGCAACACCACCGAAGCATTCACACTCTATCAGGCCGCCTTGCAGCGGCTGCCGCTCGCCGAGTATGCGATTGCGTATGGCGAACTACTCGAAGCCAGCGGCCAGGAAGACGCCGCACAGCAACAGTACGATCTGGTGCGCGCTATCCAGCAACTCCAGCGCAGCAGTGGGGTCGATGTCGATCTCGAACTCGCACTGTTTGAGGCCGACCATGGCGATCCGCAGGCAGCGCTGGCGATGGCACGCAACGCATATGAACGGCGGCCTGGTATCCGCGGCGCCGAGGCGCTGGCGTGGGCCGCATTCCGCACTGGCGATCTTGAGCAAGCACAACTACGTATCACCGAGGCGCTGCGCCTGGGTACCCGAGATGCGGTATTATTGTACCGAGCAGGTGCGATCGCCGCCGCACGCGGTGATGCTGATACTGCGCGTCGCCAGTATACTGAGGCACTGGCGATCAACCCGGAATTCTCACCCTTATTTGCACCGCTCGCACGGCAGGCGAGCACCTGACACTACCGATTATCGTCGTCAGAGTGGGCATCCGCTCGTGAAACGTTTAGATAGAGAAGACAGTAAAGGAGGGACGGACGCATCAAAACTGCTTTGAATGCTGATTCTACCGTACGGAAACACAGAGGAGATTGTATGTCACTGCGAACCAAGACGAGACGGCTGTTTGGCCTGACGGCCGCCACCGCGCTGGCTGCTGCTGCGCTGGCTGCCGTACCCGCCACAACCCCGACAATGGCGTCGAGCCACCGCGAAGCGCCGCTGATTAGCCAGGACCCCAACGCCGACATCACCGATGTTTATGCGTTTGTGAGCCCGGACGCACCGACGACCGTGACGTTGAGCATGAGCGTCATTCCGTTTGAAGATCCGGCCGGTGGCCCAAACTACTACCGGCTCGCCGATGAGGTCGATTATCAGATCAATATCGACAACGATGGTGATGCGATCGCCGATCTGACCTATACGGTCGAGTCGACGACGACGGTCTCGCCGACGACGACATTCCTGTACAACACTGGCGCGATTACGTCGCTGACCGACCCCGACTGGGTTCAGAAGCAGACCTACAAGCTGACCGAGAACAACAACGGTGTGTCGACGGTGCTTGGCGCAACTCTCAAGACCCCGCCGGTAAATATCGGCAGCAAGTCAACACCCAACTATGACGCGCTCGCAAGTGCGGCCGTCGAGACGATCACCGCTGGCAGTGATACAATCAAAGCATTTGTCGGCCAGCGCGATGACTCGTTCTGGGTCGACCTGGGCGCAATCTTTGACCTGCTCACACTGCGGCCACAGGCTGCTCCAGTAGGCTACCCGACGGGCCGCACGGTCGGCATCGACGGTCTGGCCGGCTACAACGTCCATAGCATCATACTCCAGGTGCCGATCACGCGCCTGCTGAGCGGTGCTCCGAACCAGGAGACGGTCATCGGTGTGTGGGCAACCACCAGCCGCCCGCAGACCCGCGTGCTCAACAGCCCGGCGACGGTGCTCACCGGCGGCGCGACGGGCTTTGCGGTACACAGTGGTACACAGGTGCAGGTTGCTCGCCTCGCCATGCCGCTGGTCAACGAAGTCGTAATTCCGCTGGCGCTGAAAGATGCCTTCAACGGCCTCGACCCGTCGCTCGACCAGCCGCTGTACCTCGCGAGCCCGGCTTCGCCCGCTCCGTTCAATACGCCGCCCTTCATCGGTGCAGGTAACTTGCTCGAGAAGAGCATCATGAACCCCGAGCTTGGCCGCCTGCTCTGTGGTTTGTATGGTGTACGCCTGCCACGTGAAGTTGGTACGACCTGCAACACGGGCTACACACCAGGCAACCCGGCCACCGGTCGCTCGGATATCTTCGAGATCTTCTTGCAGGGTATCAAGCTTGGCTCGGCGTTCGAGATCACCAACAATGCCGGTACCAAGGTGCCATTGCCTGCCGGTACGGTCGTCAATGCGCACTCGAAGGGTTCAGCGATCGTTGCCGCAGAGATGATCCGGCTCAACACCGCATTCCGGCCCGGCCCGGGTGGTATGTGCTCGGCGACGCCGAACTACCAGCTTGGTCTGCTCGGCGGCGATGCCTGTGGCTTCCCGAACGGTCGCCGCCCGCAGGACAACACGACCTACATCGAGTTGCTGGCAGTTGCTGGCGCGGCGTGGGGCGTGACCACCGGTGACACGACGTTTACGATGAACCCGGCGCTGACGGGTGTCCTCAACGACGGCGTGACCCGCAATGACAAGCCGTTTGGCGCAGTGTTCCCGTACCTGGCGTCACCGCACCAGGGCCAGGAGCACAGCAAGAAGGGTCTCTCACGCGCGATTCTTACGAATATCGTGCGCTAAAC